>DATKNM010000214.1:0-2142 GCA_035541335.1 Binatia bacterium | reverse complement strand
GTGATCATCGGTCCGGGCTATCCGGGCTACTACTATGCGCCCCCGCCGCCGCCGGTCTATTACGCGCCCCCGCCGCCGGTCTACTACGTCCCGGCGCCGCCTCCGCCGCCGGTCTACTATGCACCGGCCCCGGCCGTGTCGTTGCAGTTCCGCCTGTGATCGCGCGCTGATCACCGACGTAAAGCCAAGCGAACGCCGCCGTCCTCACGGCGGCGTTCGTCGTTGCAACCCCGACTCGATTTCGATCTCCGCTCCGGTCACTAATCCGTGAGTGGGCACAGATCAACCGATTGGAATCGTTTGTAAAAATAGACGAGTCGCGGATTTGCCCGCGTTTTTCGGGGAAACCCGGAGAACTTTTCGGCGGCTCGTTCGTTTATGGGTCAATGGGATGACGGCGGAACCATCCGATCCGTCATTAGGTTGTGGGAGCTTCAAGGAGTGCTGAGATGAAAAGACTGATCGCGAGCATCGTTCTCGTGGCGGTCTTGGGGACGACCGCCGGCTGTTCCGGCATGTCCGGCCAACAGCAGCGCACCCTTTCCGGCGGCGCCATCGGCGCAGCTGGCGGTGCGGGTGTCGGATTGCTGACAGGCGCACCGGTAGCCGGCGCCCTGATCGGCGGTGCGGCCGGTGCGGCCGTGGGCGCCTTCTGCTGCAACGAGCATCATTGAGCGACTTGAGAAGCAAGGAGCATTCGAGAACCGCGGGATAATCAAAAGCGCTGTGGAATCCGGACCCCCGACCGGACCCGCAAAAGCGCCGACGGAGTCCTACTCTGGCCCGGTCTCCCCACCCACGGACCAGGGCTCCGTTCGTTGAGGCCCTATGCCTCGCCTGGCGCCCGGTGAAAGCCGGGCGTTTTCTTTTGGCCGTTTCCTTCGCAAGAGCTGGAGTCGCGTCCGGATTTGCTGCGGCCGCGCTCACCCGCTTCGCCGGAATCCTGGGATCGATCTCCCAAGGCGATATTAAATGACTAACCCAGGTGCAGGATCGCATCTTTAGTTCAATATCAGCGCCGATTGCGACAGATTTATATCGCTTCCCTCTTGACCCTGCTGCAAGCGCGAAGGCAGGATAGGGAACTTTCGCATTTGCGAATTATTTCATCAGGGCGAGGAAGCGGCTCATGAGTGATCAGGCGGTGGTCATCCCGATCGGCAATTCCGCCAAGAAGGGCGGCAACGGGGCGCGTTCCGGCGGGGCGCCGAAGGAGCTTTATGAGCTGGGCGAGATCCCGCCTTTGGGCCACCTGCCGCCCAAGATGTACGGCTGGGCGATCCGCCGCGAGCGCCACGGTCCGCCCGACCAGTCGATGCAGGTCGAGGTCCTCCCCACCCCGCAGCCGGATTCCGACGAGGTCATCGTCATGGTGATGGCGGCCGGCGTGAACTACAACGGCGTCTGGGCCGGCCTCGGCAAGCCGATCTCCCCCTTCGACGTGCACAAGGCCGAGTATCACATCGCCGGATCGGATGCGGCGGGCGTGGTTTGGGCCATCGGCTCCAAGGTGAAGCGCTGGAAGGTCGGCGACGAGGTCGTGGTCCATTGCAACCAGGACGACGGCGACGACGAGGAATGCAACGGCGGCGACCCGATGTTCTCCCCCTCGCAGCGCATCTGGGGCTATGAGACGCCGGACGGATCCTTCGCCCAGTTCTGCCGGGTGCAGGCGCGCCAGCTGATGGCGCGGCCGAAGCACCTCACCTGGGAGGAGAGCGCCTGCTACACCCTGACGCTCGCCACCGCCTATCGCATGCTGTTCGGCCATCGCCCGCACATCCTGCGGCCGGGCCACAACGTGCTGGTCTGGGGCGCCTCGGGCGGCCTCGGCTCCATGGCGGTGCAGCTGATCTCCACCGCCGGCGCCAATGCGATCGGCGTGATCTCCGACGAATCGAAGCGCGACTTCGTGATGCAGCTCGGCGCCAAGGGCGTCATCAACCGCAACGACTTCGACTGCTGGGGCCAGCTCCCGGATGTCGACGACGCCGCCGGCTATGCCGAGTACATGAAGAAGTGCCGCGCCTTCGGCAAGGCGATCTGGGACGTCACCGGCAAGGGCATCGACGTCGATTTCGTGTTCGAGCATCCCGGCGAGGCGACCTTCCCGGTCTCCTGCTTCGTGGTGAAGCGCGGCGG
>DATKNM010000213.1:0-5575 GCA_035541335.1 Binatia bacterium | reverse complement strand
AACAAGGTGATCGCCTATGAGATGCAGATCACCGAGCCCACGGTGAAGGCGCATGTCACCGAGATCTTGAGAAAGCTCGGCGCCAGCTCGCGCACCCAGGCGGTGATCGCCGCGCAGCGACTGGCACTCGATCCGGCGGCGCAGCGGGTGGCGGCGGCAGTCGAGGAGTGAGCCGGCTCTACCGCCCTAAGCCACCGACTTCGCATTCAGATGCGCGAGCAGGGCGCGAAGCTTGGCAGGTTTCACGGGCTTCAGCAGGATGTCGAGGCCGAGGGCGCGGGCACGCGCGGCGACGGCGGGATCGCGGTCGGCGGTGATGAGCGCCGTCGGCACGCCCGGTCCCCAGGCGGTGCGAAGCTTGGTCAGCTCCTGGATGCCGTCCGGCCGGTCATCGCCGAGATGGAGATCGATCAGCAGCAGGTCGGGCCGCTGCGGTGTCCCGCCATCGTGGCTTGCGAGGACGGCGAGAAGGCCGTCTGCGCCGCCGGCGGTCACGACCGAGCAGCCCCAGCTCTCCAGCAGCGCCGTCATCCCTTCCAGCACCTGCGCCCGGTCATCGACACAGGCGACGAAGGGTGCGCGGCTGAGGGCGCCGGTCCGAGACTCCTCGGCGGGCGCCGCGAGGCGCGCGCGGGCCTCGGAGACTGCGAGGGGCACGGCGATGCTGAAGGTGGCGCCATGGCCGGGTCGCGACACCAGGTCGCGGCGATGGCCCAGCATCCGTGCGATGCGATCGACGATGGCGAGCCCCAATCCGAGGCCACGCTCGCCGGCATCGTCGGCGCTGTGGAGGCGCGTGAACTCGTGGAAGATCCCGGCCTGCTGCTCCGCCGGAATGCCGGGGCCGGTGTCGCGCACCTCGATCGAGAGCATGCCGCCCTTGCGCCGGCAGCCGAGCAGCACGCGCGGCCGCGCGCCGGTGCCGCGCCCATAGCGAATCGCGTTGGAGAGATAGTTCTGCAGCACCCGGCGGAGCAGCGCGGCATCGGTCTCGATCCAGGCCCGGCTCGCGACCAGCCGCAGATCGACGCCGTTGCGCTTGGCGAGGGGCGCGAAGGCCTCGGCCAGGGACTGCAGCAGCGGCCCGACCGCGGTCGGCCGCAGCTCCGGCTTGATCGCGCCGGCGTCGAGCTTGGCGATGTCGAGCAACGCGTCGAGCAGCGCCTCGACCGCGCCGAGGCCGAGATCGACCTTCTTGACCAGCTCTTCCTCGCGATAGCGCTCCGCCAGCGCCGCGACGAACAGGCGGACCGCGTGGAGCGGCTGCAGGAGATCGTGGCTGGCGGCGGCGATGAACTTGGTCTTGCCGATGTTCGCTTCTTCCGCCCGCTCGCGTGCGGCGTCGAGCTCGGCGGTGCGCTCGCCGACCCGGCGTTCGAGCGATTCGTTGAGGTTGCGCAAGGTCGCCTCGGCGAGGCGCCGCTCGGTCGTATCGACATAGAGCAGGAAGAAGCCCAGCACCTGACCCTGCTCGCCGAAATGCGGGATGTAGCTGCCCTGCGCCACCTCGATCTTGGCGTCGTTCGTAGGGAAATCGATCTCGAAGCTCTGCGGCCGGCCGGCCAGCACCTGCTCGATATGCGGCTTCAGCCGGGCGTAGCGGATCGGCCCCAGCACGTCGGCGACGCGCTGTCCGTCGGCCTGGTGCGAGGCGAGGCCGAGGGCCGCCTGATAGGGTCGGTTGGTGAAGCGATAGCGCTGCTCGCGATCGACATAGGCGATGAGCACCGGGACGTTGTCGGTGATGATGCGGATGCGGCGCTCGGAATCGCGCAAGGCCTCGGCGGTGCGCACCCGCTCGGTCACGTCGTTGGCGGTGACGACGATGCCCCCGCCGGAGAGGGGATCGACCCGGAGCTCGGTCACGTCGCCGTTCACGAGACTGAACTCGCTGATCGGCGCAGGGTCGGGGCGCGTCAGGCCGGCGAGGTCCGGCACCGCGCGGGCGAGCGCCGCGAGCTCGGCGCCGACCGCGAGGCTCTGACGCGGCAGGCCGGTCAATACCGCGAAGCGCTCGTTCCAGACTTCGAGCCTGCCGGCCGCGTCGAAGACCGCGATGCCGAGCCCCATGTGGTCGAGGGTCTTCCTGAGCACGTCGGCGTTGTAGCGGATCGCCGCCGTCGCCTCGTTCAGCATCTCGCGGACCGAGCCCGGCAGCCAGCCCGGCAGCCAGGCGCCCTTGCGCCGCGACATGGTGACCACCACGCGGGCGGATGCCGCGCCGATCGTGCCGGAGAGCAGCCGCTCGGTGAATTCCGCCGCGGCGGCGCCGGAGAGATGGAGGCCGCGGAACGCCTCCTCCGCGCGCTCGGGCCCGATGAACCGCGCCGCGAGCTCGCGGAGCTGCTGCAGCTCGTCCTTGGCGGGGCCCGGCTGCGGGCGAGCCTTGACGCTCGCCTCGATGATGAAGGCCGCCGCCTGTTGCTTGTCGCGCGCGGTCTGCCGCGCCAACAGCGAACCGAGGGTGAGCAGCACAACGTTGACGACGAGGCCGAGCACGAAGCCGCGTTGCAGCGGGTCGAACCATGCGAGCGGCCCCAGCGGCGGCAGCGGCGCCGCCTCGCCGGGATGCATGGTCGGCCAAAGGATCGCCCAGAGCCAGACCGAGAAGCCGCCGACCATGCCGAGGATGACGCCGTGGCGATGCGCCTGCCGCCAGTAGAGGCCGATGATGAGCGCCGGCGCCAGGTTGGCGACTGCGCAGAACGAGATGAGGCCGATGGTCGCGAGCGGCAGCAGGCCGGCAATGGTCTTGTAGTAGGCATAAGCGGCCAGCAGGATCGCCACCACCGCCAGCCGGCGCACCAGCAAAGCGAGCCGGCCGAGATCGGCGTCGCCATGCCGGCGTGCCAGGAGCCAGGGCATGACGAGCTCGTTGCCGACCATGCCGGACAATGCCATGCAGGCGACGGCCACCATGCTGGTTGCGGCCGAGAGACCGCCGATGAAGACCAAGGCGGTCAGCCAGTCGGCACCGGCCGACAGCGGCAGCGACAAGAGATAGATGTCGGGAATGCCGTTGCCGCCGAACTTCACCTGCCCCGCCATGGCGATCGGCACGACGAAGGCGTTGATCAGCAGCAGGTAGAGCGGAAACAGCCAGCGCGCGGTCTTGAGGCTGGCGGCATGGTCGTGCTCGACCACCGCCACATGGAATTGCCGGTCGAGGCAGAGGAAGGCGAAGCCCGAGAGCAAGGTGATCGAGAGCCAGTTCGCATTGGGCGTCGAGGTCGCGAGCTTGTCGGTGCCGTAAACCGCGTGGGACTGCGCCACCAGGTCGGCTGGGCCGGCGAACATGTGCCAGACCACGTAGACGCCACAGGCGAGAAAGGCGAACAGCTTCACCAGGGATTCGAGACCGATTGCCAGCATCATGCCGCGATGCTGCTCACTCGCCTGCACGTGACGCACGCCGAACAGGATGGTGAAGGCCGCCATCATCATGGTGATCAGGAAGGCGGTGTCGAGCCAGGACGGCAGTGCAGCGCCGACCGATGCGACGCCGCCGTTCTGGCCGCCGAGCGCCGCGAAACTGAACGAGACCGCCTGGAGCTGCAGCGCCAGATAAGGCATGGCGCCGATCACCGCGATCAAGGTCGCGAGAACGGCGACGCCGCGGCTGCGGCCGTAGCGGGCGCCGAGGAAGTCGGCGACGGAGGTCACGTTCTGGCGCTTGGCGACCGCGACCATGCGGCGCATCAGCGGCAGCGCGAACACGATCACCAGCGCCGGGCCGACATAGATCAGCGCGAAGTCGAAGCCGCTGCTGACCGCGCGGCCAACCGATCCATAGAAGGTCCAGGAGGTGCAGTAGATCGCCAGCGAGAGCGCGTAGATCAGCGCGCCGAGTCGTCCGGGCGACCAGCGCAGGGCATGGCGCTCGCCGAAATGCGCGACCGCGAAGAGCAGGCCGAGATACGCCAGCGAGAGCCCGAGGATGACGTGGCTGAGTGCCATAAACGTGAATTAATGCATAGACTTAAGGCGAAGTCCATGGAATGCGTAGGGGCTACGACCAAAGTCGGGGGTTTCATTCCCATCGGTGGGGACTATCAGAATTGCGGGCGTCCAGCCGGGCCTAGAAGGCACCGGCCTTCGGTACAACAACAACGGACGCCTTGGCACTGGGATGAAACGACTTGGGGAGTTCCGAGATGACTGCTTACGCCACGACAGGTCCAGCCACGCGCGAACCGACGGCCAGCGAGATGCGCACCGTCGTCTTCGCCTCTTCGCTCGGCACCGTCTTCGAATGGTATGACTTCTACCTCTACGGATCGCTGGCCGCGATCATCAGCAAGCAGTTCTTCTCCGGCGTCAACCCGACCGCCGGCTTCATCTTCGCCTTGATGGCCTTCGCCGCCGGTTTCGCGGTCAGGCCGTTCGGCGCGCTGGTGTTCGGCCGGGTCGGCGATCTGGTCGGCCGCAAATACACCTTCCTGATCACCATCACCATCATGGGTCTCTCGACCTTCGTGGTCGGCCTGCTGCCGAGCTATGCCAGCGTCGGCATCGTCGCGCCGGTGATTCTGATCGCCTTGCGATTGTTGCAGGGCCTGGCGCTCGGCGGCGAATACGGCGGCGCCGCGACCTATGTGGCGGAGCATGCTCCGGCGGGACGCCGCGGCTACATGACGAGTTGGATCCAGACCACCGCGACCCTCGGCCTGTTCCTCTCGCTGCTGGTGATCCTCGGCTGCCGGCTGGGCCTGGGCGAGGATGCGTTCGGCGCCTGGGGCTGGCGCATCCCGTTCCTGGTCTCGATCATTCTGCTCGCCTTCTCGGTCTATATCCGCCTGAAGCTGAGCGAGAGCCCGGTCTATCAGCGCATGAAGGCGGAAGGCAAAGGCTCGACGGCGCCGTTGACCGAATCTTTCCTGCGCTGGCCCAACCTGCGGCTGGTCATCCTGGCCCTGCTCGGCCTCACGGCGGGACAGGCGGTCGTCTGGTACACCGGGCAGTTCTACGCGCTGTTCTTCCTGACCCAGATATTGAAGGTGAGCGCAACCACCGCCAATGTCCTGATCGCGCTCTCGCTGCTGATCGGCACGCCGTTCTTCATCGTCTTCGGCGCGCTTTCCGACCGGATCGGCCGCAAGCGCATCATCATGGCCGGCTGCCTGATCGCGGCAGTGGCTTATTTTCCGCTGTTCAAGGGCCTGACCCACTACGCCAACCCAGCACTGGAGGCGGCGCAGGCCTCCGCCCCGGTCACCGTCGTCGCCGATCCCGCCACCTGCTCGTTCCAGTTCAACCCGGTGGGCACGTCGAAATTCCTGACGTCCTGCGACATCGCCAAGAGCTTCCTCGCGAAGAGCTCGGTCAACTACGAGAACGAGGCGGCGCCAGCAGGCACCGTCGCCCAGGTGAAGGTCGGAAGCACGGTCATCAACAGTTTCGAAGGCCACGGTCTCGCCGCAGAGGACATAAAGGCGCAGAGCGCGGCCTTCGAGAAGTCGATGACCGACGCGATCACCGCGGCGGGCTATCCCGCCAAGGCGGACCCGGCGCAGATGAACTGGTTCATGACCCTGGTGCTCCTGGTCGTGCTGGTGATCCTGGTGACCATGGTCTA
>DATKNM010000212.1:0-4873 GCA_035541335.1 Binatia bacterium | reverse complement strand
GGACTATGTGGACGACGCCACCCTCAAGGTCGGCGACACGGTCGGGCTGACCGCGACCATCGACATCCTGAAGGACATCGCCTCCGGGTCAGGACCGCGCCGCAGCATTCTCGCCCTCGGCTATGCCGGCTGGGGTCCGGGCCAGCTCGATCAGGAGCTGCAGAACAACGCCTGGCTGACGGTTCCCGCCGACGAGGAGCTCATCTTCGACGACGCGCTCAACGACAAGTGGGAGCGCTCCATGAGCAAGATCGGCGTCGAGCTCGCCTTCCTCACCTCCGACGCCGGGCACGCGTAGGCCCAGGTCCGGCGCGGCGTTCCGGGATCGACAGACGGCGATCACTCAGAAGCATTGCGGCGAACAAACATGCCAACCATGAGAGACCGCTTCGCCCGGGCCGCGGCGGAGCTTGGGCGCGTTGCCGAGCGGATCGACGAGAGCGAGGTCGAGGCGTTCATGGCGGCGATCGAAAAGGCGCCGCGGATCTTCCTGGTCGGCGCGGGGCGCGAAGGGCTTTCGACCAAGGCCTTCGCCATGCGGCTCACGCATCTCGGCAAGCCGACCCATTGGATCTGGGACGACACGACCCCGGGCATCGCCAAGGGCGACCTCGTGATCGTGGTCTCGGGCGGGGGCTCGATCGGGCATATCGATTATGTCTTCGACCGCGCGCGGGAAGCCGGCGCCGAGATGGTCGTCGTCACCGGCGATCCGGGCGGCGTCACGCCGCAGAAGGCCAAAGCTGTCCTGTTCCTGCCCGCCGCGGTCTACAAGGGCAAGGCCGAGGTGGTCGCCTCCGAGCAGCCGATGGGCAACCTGTTCGAGCAGGCGCTCTTCATCCTGTTCGACCAGATTGCGGTGGCACTGGCCGAGCAGATGCAGGTCTCCAAGGCGGCGATGGAAAGCCGGCACCGCAACGTCGAATAGGCGGAATCGCCATTTTCCCGGCCGCTTGCTAAGCTTCCGCGCAAGACCACTTGCACGAAAAAGCACCGCAGGGGACCGTTTCCATGAAGACTGCCGAATACGCCCGGTATGACGCGACCGGCCTCGCCGAACTCGTGACGAAGCGCGAGGTGAGCCCGAAGGAGCTGGCGAAGACCGCCGCGGAAGCCATCGCGGCCGCCAATCCCCAGGTCAATGCGGTGGTCGAGACTTATCCGGACCGGATCGACGATCTGGACGAGGCGAAGCTCGGCGCCGGGCCGTTTCGCGGCGTGCCGTTCCTGATCAAGGACGTCGGCTTCCACCTGCCCGGCCGCAAGGCGGAGTTCGGCAGCCGTCTTCTGAAAGGGCTGGTTTCCGACTATCAGAGCCATGTCGGCAAACTGTTCCAGGAAGCCGGTCTCAACATCATCGGCCGCAGCAATGCGCCGGAATATTCCATCGCCGGCACGACCGAGAATGCGCTCTACGGCAACACCTCGACGCCCTGGCGGCAGGGCTATTGCGCCGGCGGTTCGACCGGCGGCGGTGCGGCGGCGGTCGCGTCCGGCATGGTGCCGGCGGCGCACGGCTCGGACATCGGCGGCTCGATCCGCATCCCGGCGAGCCTCTGCGGCGGCGTCGGGCTGAAGCCGTCGCGCGGACGGATTTCCGCCGGCCCCGCCTTCGAGGAAGGCGGCTGGGGCCTCGCCATGAATTTCGCCCAGACCCGCACCATCCGCGACGCCGCCGCGCTGCTCGATTGCATGGCAAAGCCGCAGGTGGGCGATCCCTTCTTCATCCCGAAGCCGAGCGAAAGCTATCTCAGCCTCAGCACCAAGACACCGGCGAAGCTGAAGATCGCCTGGTCCACGAAGCCGGTGATGGATTGGTCGGTGGACAAGGAAGTGGCGGCCGCGGTGGAGAGGACCGCGAAGCTGCTCGCGTCCCACGGCCATGAGGTGTTCGAGGAGGCGCCGGAGTTCGACGGCGAGGAAGCCAGCCGCAAGATGCTCGATGTGTGGTTCTACGGCTTCGCCGAGCGCCTGGAAGATCTCGGCGGCAAGGTCGGGCGCAAGCCGGGGCCGGACACGCTGGAGCCGGTGACGCTGAAGATCTACGAATATTCGAAGGGCATCACCCGGCGCCAATTTCTGGACTCCCACGGCGCCATCAACACGCTTCGCCGCAAGCTCGGCAAGACCATGGCCCGCTGCGACGTCTGGCTGAGCCCGACCACCGCGGCGGTCGCCGAGCCCCACGGCCTCTATAACCAGGGACGCGCCGACATCTCGGCGGAGGAATACCTGGTCATCGCCGACCGGCCGCTGCAATTCACCTTCCAGCACAACGTCATGGGCACGCCGGCAGTCTCTCTGCCGCTCGCCATGCACTCGACGGGCCTGCCGATCGGCGTGCAGCTCGGCGCCAATCCCGCGGGCGAGCACATCCTGCTGCAGCTCGCGAACCTGCTGGAGCAGGAGATGCCCTGGAAGGACCGCGTGCCGCCGCTGCATGTGAGCAAGGCGTGATCCCCTGACGAAGCCGAGGGAGCGGATGATGACCAAACGGATCTCCATCGCGGCGACCATCCTCTGGGCGTCCCTGGCGCCCGCAGCCGCTGTCGCCTGCTCCGCCGATCTTTCCAACGATGCGGCGGTGGAGACCTATCAGGACATCCAGAACTCGGTGTTCCTGGCGCCGCCGACCGGGGATCTGGCGCTCGACCTCAAGAGCATGAAGCTCTATGCCCGCGACGGCACGGAGGAATGGCCCGACTATCTCTTCTATCTCGGCGGCGCGGCGGAGGCGGGCCTGGTGACGATCGACGCCCGCTACGACAACGGCAGCGCGGCGGCGATCGACGATCTCACCGCCGGGCGTCTCGCCAAGGAGCAGCACGGCTATCTCCTGCTGCGGATCAAGCCCACGGCGGACGGGACGGCGCTTTCCAAGCGCACCGGCCTCGATGACGCCGACAAGGTCTTCTATATGTATAACGGCAAGATGGTGGTGGATGCCATCGACGGCAACGAGCTCCGGCATGTCGGCAACGACGACTTCCGCATCCTGAAGGTGCGTGATCATGTGGTGGACGTGCCGAAGGAGATCGGCGCCTGGCTGGACGATACCTGGGCGATGGCGCGCCATTATGACTACAAGCTCGACATGCAGACCTGGAACGGCGGCCAGGTTGCGAAGCCCCGAAAAGAGAACGCGCTCATCAAGCTCGACCCCGAAACCTGCAAATGGGAGTTGCAGGCGGCGGACGAAGCGCCGGTCGATGGAAAGTTCACCACCCATGCGGTGGAGGACACGCTCGCCGCGATCGCGGGCGCAGGGCAGGAGTTGTAGGCAGTCGCATGCTGACGGTGCATCATCTCGGGCGGTCGCAGTCGGAGCGGATCGTCTGGCTCTGCGAGGAGCTCGGCATCCCCTATGAGCTGAAGCGCTATGACCGGCGCGCCGACAACCGGCTGGCGCCGCCGGAATACAAGGCGCTGCATCGGATCGGCACCGCGCCGGTGATCACCGACGGCGACCTCGTGCTGGGCGAGTCCGGCGCCATTGCCGAGTACTTGATCGCAACCCATGGCGACGGGCGATTGGCGCTGAAGCCCGGCGATCCGCATTTTGCCGACTATCTCTACTGGTTCCATTTCGCCAACGGGACGCTGCAGCCGATCGTGGCCCGGATCATGTACCTGGAGCGTGTCGATCCTTCCCCGGCCAATGCGGCGCTGCAGGTCGCGAAGGACCGCTTCAACCTGGTCTTCGCGCAACTGGAGCAGCGGCTCGGCGCGGTGCCCTATCTGGCAGGGCCGGAGTTCACGGCAGCCGACATCATGAGCGTGTTCTCACTGACCACCATGCGCGTCTTCAAGCCGTTCGATCTCTCAGGCTATCCGAACATCCTCGCCTATCTGCAGCGGATCGGGGCGCGGCCCGGCTATCGGCGGGCGATGGAGAAGGCGGAGCCGGGATTCGCGCCGCTGCTGGGGGCGACGGCATAGCGACCGGAAAGAATCCGGGTCGCCATCAGCGGCGCCTCTTATGGGCGTCGGCCAGCAGGCAGAGGATCTCGAACATGAGGGTCGCCCCCACCAAGGCGGTGTTGCCGCTGGGATCGAAGGGCGGCGACACCTCGACCACGTCGCCGCCGACGAGATTGAGGCCCTGGAGACCGCGCAGCAGATGCTGGGCCTCCAAGGTGGTGATGCCGCCGATCTCCGGCGTTCCCGTTCCCGGCGTGAAGGCGGGATCGATGCCGTCCACATCGAAGCTGATATAGGTCGGGCCGTCACCCGCGACGCGGCGCGCCTCCGCGACGGTCTTCTCGACGCCGAGTTTGGAGAATTCCTCCATGTAGATGACGCGCATGCCGCTCTGCTCGGCAAAGGCCATGTCATCACCGGAATAGATCGACCCGCGGATGCCGATCTGGACGGTGCGCTTCGGGTCGAGCAGCCCCTCCTCCACCGCGCGGCGGAACGGCGTCCCATGGGTGTACATGTTGTCGCCGAAATAGCGGTCGTTGGTGTCGGAATGGGCGTCGAAATGGATCATGCCGACGGGACGCTGCCTGGCGATCGCGCGATAGATCGGCAGCGTGATCAAGTGATCGCCGCCGGCCGACAGTGGCATGGCGCCGGCGGCATGGACCTTGGCGAAGAAGCCTTCGATGCGCCGAAGCGAATCCATGAGGTCGATGGGATTGACCGGGGCGTCGCCGAGATCGGCGACCCTGGCGAGCTCATAGGGCGCGATGCGGCTGACGTGGTGCACCTTCCGCATGAAGCTCGACATGTTGCGGATCTCGCGCGGCCCGTGGCGCGCACCGGCGCGGTTGGTGGTGCCGCCGTCCCAGGGCACGCCGACGAGGGCGATATCGACCTCGGTCGGCTCGGTGATGTAGGGGAGCCGCATGAAGGTCGGGATCGCGCCGAA
>DATKNM010000211.1:0-11725 GCA_035541335.1 Binatia bacterium | reverse complement strand
GCGCTTCACCGTCGCCAGCACCTCGAGTTGCGGCCGCGACATGCGCGCGCTGGCGGCGCGCGGCTGCTCCACCGGGCCGGAATATTTGAGCGGCAGGTAGAGGGTGAAGGTGCTGCCCTGGCCCGGCGCGCTCCGGAGCTGGATCTCGCCGCCGAGCAGGGTTGAGAGCTCGCGGCTGATGGCGAGGCCGAGGCCGGTGCCGCCGAACTTGCGGCTGGTGGAGGCGTCGGCCTGCTGGAACGCTTCGAAGATGATCTTCTGCTTCTCCGCCGGGATGCCGACGCCGGTATCCGCAACCTCGAAGGCGACCACGCCGGAGGCGAGGTTCAGTACGGGATGATCGGGAGTCCAGCCCGACGCCACCGCGGAGATCGAGAGCCGCACGCCGCCATGCTCGGTGAACTTGAAGGCGTTGGAGAGCAGGTTCTTCAGCACCTGCTGCAGCCGCTTTGCGTCGGTGATCATGCTGCGGCCGAGATTGGGATCGATCGTGGCGTCGAAGGTGAGCTTGCGGTTCTCCGCCTGGTGCCGGAACGGCCGCACCACCGTATCGAACAGATTGTTGAACAGCACCTCACCGGCATCGACCGAGACCGTGCCGGATTCGATCTTCGAAAGATCGAGAATGTCGGTGATCAGGTTGAGGAGGTCGGTGCCGGCGCCATGGATGGTGCGGGCGAACTCCACCTGCTTCGGCGTGAGGTTGGTATCCGGGTTCTCGGCCAGCTGCTGGCCGAGGATCAGGATGTTGTTCAATGGCGTGCGCAGCTCGTGCGACATGTTCGCCAGGAACTCGGACTTGTATTTGGAGGTGAGGGCCAGCTCCGCGGCCTTCTCCTCGACCGCGCGGCGGGCCTGCTCGATCTCCTGGTTCTTGCGCTCGACCTCGACGTTGCGCTCGGCGAGCTGCTGCGCCTTCTGCTCCAGCTGCTCGTTGGTCTGCTGCAGCTCCTTCTGCTGGGCCTGGAGCTCGCCGGCGAGCTGCTGCGACTGGGTCAGCAGGCCCTCGGTCTGCATCGTGGCCTCGATCGAGTTCAAGACGATGCCGATGCTGGCGGTCAGCTGGTCGAGGAACGAGATCTGCAGCTCGGTGAAGGCGTTCAGCGAAGCGAGCTCGATCACCGCCTTCACCTGGCCCTCGAACAGGACCGGGAGGACGATGTCGTTCCGCGGCAGCGCCTTGAAGAGGCCGGATCCGATCGGGACGACGTTGCCCGGCATCTCGGTAATGAGGATGCGGTTGCCGTCGGCGGCGCATTGCCCGATCAGTCCCTCGCCCGGGCTGAGGCGCTCGCGGTGGCCGTCGAGGCCCTGGTCGGAATAGGCGGAGAGCCGGCGCAGGCCCTGCGCCTCGTTGCTCTCGACGAGGTAGATGACGCCGTTCTGCGCCCCCACCAGCGGCGCCAGCTCGGAAAGCAGCATGCGGCCGACTGTGGTGAGATCCCGCTGGCCCTGCAGCATGTTGGTGAAGCGGGCGAGGTTGGTCTTCAGCCAGTCCTGCTCGGTGTTGCGCTCCGTCGTCAGGCGGAGGTTGTCGATCATGGTGTTGATGTTGTCCTTCAGCTCCGCCACCTCGCCGCGGGCATCGACCTGGATCGAGCGCGTCAAGTCGCCCTTGGTGACGGCGGTCGCCACCTCGGCGATGGCGCGCACCTGGGTCGTCAGGTTCGCGGCCAGCAGGTTCACGTTGCCGGTCAGGTCCTTCCAGGTACCGGCGGCGCCCGGCACGTTGGCCTGGCCGCCGAGGCGCCCTTCGACGCCGACCTCGCGGGCGACCGAGGTCACCTGGTCGGCGAAGGTCGCCAGCGTGTCGGTCATGTTGTTGATGGTCTCCGCGAGGGCCGCGACCTCGCCCTTGGACTTCACCGTGAGGTTCTGCTTCAGGTCGCCGTCGGCGACCGCGGTCACCACCTTCACGATGCCGCGCACCTGCTCGGTGAGGTTCGCCGCCATGACGTTGACGGTGTCGGTCAAGTCCTTCCAGGTGCCGGCGACACCAGGCACCTGCGCCTGGCCGCCGAGCCGCCCCTCGGTGCCGACCTCGCGGGCGACGCGGGTCACCTCGGAGGCGAAGGCGTTCAGCTGGTCCACCATGGTGTTGATGGTGTTCTTCAGCTCCAGGATCTCGCCCTTCACATCGACGGTGATCTTGCGCGAGAGATCGCCGCGCGCGACCGCGGTCGTCACCTCGGCGATGTTGCGCACCTGGGTCGTCAGGTTCGCAGCCAGCAGGTTCACGTTGTCGGTCAGGTCCTTCCAGGTGCCGCCGACGCCGGGCACCACCGCCTGCACGCCGAGCCGGCCCTCGGTCGCGACCTCGCGGGCGACGCGGGTCACCTCCGCCGCGAAGGAGCGGAGCTGCTCGACCATGGTGTTCAAGGTTTCCTTGAGGAGCAGGATCTCGCCGCGCACGTCGACCGTGATCTTCTTGGAAAGATCGCCGCCGGCGATGGCGGTCGCGACCTCGGCGATGTTGCGCACCTGGCCGGTCAGGTTCGAGGCCATGAAGTTGACGTTGTCGGTCAAGTCCTTCCAGGTGCCGGCGACGCCGGGCACGGCGGCCTGGCCGCCGAGCTTGCCCTCGGTGCCGACCTCGCGGGCGACGCGGGTCACTTCCGAGGCGAAGGCGTTCAGCTGGTCCACCATGGTGTTGATGGTGTTCTTCAGCTCCAGGATCTCGCCCTTCACATCGACCGTGATCTTGCGGGAAAGGTCGCCGCGGGCGACCGCGGTCGTCACCTCGGCGATGTTGCGCACCTGGGCCGTCAGGTTGCCGGCCATGGAGTTGACGTTGTCGGTCAAGTCCTTCCAGGTCCCGGCGACGCCCGGCACCTGCGCCTGGCCGCCGAGCCGCCCTTCGGTGCCGACTTCGCGGGCGACGCGGGTCACCTCGGAGGCGAAGGCGTTCAGCTGATCCAGCATGGTGTTCAAGGTTTCCTTGAGCTGCAGGATCTCGCCGCGCACGTTGACCGTGATCTTGCGCGAGAGATCGCCGTTGGCGATGGCGGTCGCCACCTCGGCGATGTTGCGCACCTGGCCGGTCAAATTGCCGGCCATGGAGTTCACGCTGTCGGTCAGGTCCTTCCAGGTGCCGGCGACGCCGGGCACCTGCGCCTGGCCGCCGAGCCGTCCCTCGGTGCCGACCTCGCGGGCCACGCGGGTCACCTCGCCGGCGAAGGCGTTCAGCTGGTCCACCATGGTGTTGATGGTTTCCTTCAGCTGCAGGATTTCGCCGGAGACGTTGACGGTGATCTTCTTCGAAAGATCGCCCTCGGCGACCGCGGTCGCCACCTCGGCGATGTTGCGGACCTGCGCCGTCAAATTCGAGGCCATCGAGTTCACGGAATCCGTGAGGTGCTTCCAGGTGCCGGCGACACCCTTCACCTCGGCCTGGCCGCCGAGCTTGCCTTCGGTGCCGACTTCGCGGGCGACGCGCGTCACCTCCGAGGCGAAGGCGTTCAGCTGGTCCACCATGGTGTTGATGGTGTCCTTCAGCTCCAGGATCTCGCCGCGCACGTTGACGGTGATCTTGCGCGAAAGGTCGCCGCTGGCGATCGCGGTCGCGACCTCGGCGATGTTGCGCACCTGGCCGGTCAGGTTGCCGGCCATCGAGTTCACGCTGTCGGTCAGGTCCTTCCAGGTGCCGGCGACGCCCGGGACCTGCGCCTGGCCGCCCAAGCGTCCGTCGGTGCCGACCTCGCGCGCCACGCGGGTCACCTCGCCGGCGAAGGCGTTCAGCTGATCGACCATGGTGTTGATGGTCTCTTTCAGCTGCAGCATCTCGCCGGAGACGTTGACGGTGATCTTCTTGGAAAGATCGCCGCCGGCGATGGCGGTCGCCACCTCGGCGATGTTGCGCACCTGGCCGGTGAGGTTCCCGGCCATGGAGTTGACGTTGTCGGTCAGGTCCTTCCAGGTGCCGGCGACGCCCGGCACCTGCGCCTGGCCGCCGAGCCGGCCCTCGGTGCCGACCTCGCGGGCGACGCGGGTCACTTCGGAAGCGAAGGAGTTCAGCTGGTCGACCATCGTGTTGATGGGCTCCTTCAGCTGCAGGATCTCGCCGCTGACATCGACGGTGATCTTGCGCGAGAGGTCGCCGCGGGCGACCGCGGTCGTCACCTGGGCGATGTTGCGCACCTGGTCGGTCAGGTTGCCGCACATGGCGTTGACGGAATCGGTCAGGTCCTTCCAGGTGCCGGCGACGCCGGGCACCAGGGCCTGGCCGCCGAGCTTCCCTTCCGTGCCGACCTCGCGGGCGACGCGGGTCACCTCCGAGGCGAAGGAGCGCAGCTGATCGACCATCGTGTTGATGGCCTCCTTCAGCTGCAGGATCTCGCCGCGCACGTCGACGGTGATCTTCTTGGAGAGATCGCCGTTGGCGACGGCGATGGTGACGTCGGAGATGTTGCGCACCTGCGCCGTCAGGTTGTTCGCCATGAAGTTCACGGACTCGGTCAGGTCCTTCCAGACGCCGGTGACATCGGTCACCTGCGCCTGGCCGCCGAGCTTGCCGTCGGTGCCGACCTCGCGGGCGACGCGGGTCACCTCCGAGGTGAAGACCGAGAGCTGCTTGATCATGGTGTTGACGATGTTGGCCGAGCGCAGGAACTCACCCTTCAGCGGCCGGCCATCGACCTCGAGCTGGACGGTCTGCAGCAGGTCGCCCTTGGCGACCGCGGTGATGGCACGGGTCACGGCAGTGGTCGGCCAGAGCAGATCGTCGATCAGCCCGTTGACCGATGCCTCCATCTCGGACCACGCGCCGTATTGCAGCCCGTACTTGACCCGCTTCGAGGTCTTGCCCTCGCGGCCGACCACCTGGCCGACCTGCTCGAGCTGCTGCGCCATCTGCTCGTTGGCGGCGACGATCTCGTTGAAGAGGTCGGAAATCTTGCCGGCGATGCCGATCTGGTCCTTGGGCAGGCGCACCGAGAAGTCGCCCATGCGCATGGCCTGCAGCGCCTGGAGCAGCGGCCGCAGGAAGGGATCGCTCGCCTGCGCGCTGGTGTCGACGGAGTGACCGTTGGATTTGGCCGTCTTGGCCCGGATCGGGGTCTTCGGGGGCGGGGCTTTTGCCGGCTTCGCTGCTGTGCCCTGCCGCATGACCTTGGCTTGCGCCATGATGACCCCTCCCGGTTTCCAGCAGGGGTACCGCCATGACGGAGCGGGTGATCTCGGAGCAGTCGGTGGAGTAAACTAAGTACCTGACTGACCCAGATATTCTCGCCGGCTCAACCCCCGAAGCGCAACGCGCCGTTTACGCAAACACATGATCGCAGGGAGAGTTCCCTGCCGCCGAAGCGATGTGGGGTGAGTCCGAGAAGCCGGGCCTTCGCCCGGGTTAGGCGTTATTTGGCGGCGATCTCCGCCAGCACTTCCGCCGTGGTGCGCTGCCGGCAATAGCCTTTGATCGCGCGGAGCGAGGCGTCGTGGCGTTCCTGAGTATAGGTCGTGCAGGCGTCGGTCACCTGGGTCACGAGATAGCCGAGGTCGCAGGCGTCGCGGATCGCGCTCTCCACGCACTGGTCGGTGACGATGCCGGAGAGGATGAGCTGCCGCACGCCCAGATTCCTAAGAATATAGTCGATGTGGGTGGAGACGAAGACGCTGCTGGAGGTCTTCGGCAGCCAGATCTCGTCCGCGGCGGGTTCGAGCTCGTCGATCACCTGGCCGTCCCAGGAACCCTTCGGCACATGAAAGCCGGTGATCTTGTAGTCGAGGCTGCGGTCGCGCCCGTCGAGCGTCAGGCTCTCGATCGTCGTGTACATGACCTCGATGCCGGCCCGGCGCGCCGCCTGCTGCAGCTTCTGCATGTTGGGAACGACGCGGGTCTCGAGCTGCTCGAAGTACCAGCCGCATTTCTGCGCGACCTCGGCCGGCGTCATCTCCTTGAACTCGCCGCCGTTGCGCTTCGCTGCGAAGTTCTGCACGTCGATGAAGAGCAGGACGGAGTGCTTGGGTTCGATGGCGACGTCCCGGCTGAGGACCGGGTTGGTACTGGTCATGGAAATTCCTCAAAGGTTCGGATAGATGCGCCGCGCGTTCTCGGTGGCGACCAGGCGGATCAGCTCCTCGGCGTCGGCGAGGCTGCAGAAGTCCTCGGCGAGCCAGCGGTCGAGGGTCTTCTTCAGGGCGCGGCGGAACAGCAGGGCGCCGAGGTAATAGAGCTCGCTCAAGCCGAAGGCGTCCGAGCTGTAGAGCAGCTTCGAGAACTTCCCCATCTCCAGCGCCTCGCCCAGGATGTCGGCGGACATCGGCGCCGCGTAATTCAGGATCACGCCGACGTCATAGTAGACGTTCTGGAACACTTCCGAGAGCCAGGCCGCCTCGCGCTGGAACGGATAGTTGTGGAGCAGCGTCACCGGCACGTCCCACTTCTCCATCGCGGCGATGAAGTCGGTGAAATGCGTGGGATCGCAGGCGTGCATATAGATGTCGGGATCGCCGAAGCCGACATGGACCTGCAGCGGATAGCCGTGCTGCCGGCAGAGCTCGGCGCCGATCCAGAGGCCGTGCCGCACCACGCTCGGCTCCTCCAGCCGCCACTTGCCGGTGACGTCGGCCTTGCGGAACCAGCGGTCGACGGCGCCGACCACCTCGCCGCGCATCGGCGCGGTCTGGTCGATCTTGAAGGTGCAGCGATAGGCGACGATGGTCTTGAGGCCGATCGCCGTCCGGGCGCGCGCCGCCAGGCGCTCGGCGAAGGCCTCGGGGAAATCGGAGGCGGCAATCCCGCTCTGTGCCACTTCCTCCGCCACCGCCTCGATCCGCACCACCTCGCGGGCGGGCCGTCCTGACGCCTCGGCCATGCCGGCGACGCCGAGGATCTGGCTGCTGCGGTGGCCGCTGTCGATCAGCAGGGAATCGAGGCCGCTGGCGCGCAGGAACCGCTTGTTGACTTCCTCCGCCCCGAGCTTCCGCCGGCGCTCCACATAGGCTTCGGCGGGGCAGGAGGGGTCGAGGTCGAGCACCGGCGCGCAGAAGCGGCGGATCGCGAGCCCCAGCGGCTTCTGGAACTCGGTGGTGCCTTTCGGCGCCGGGCGATAGCTCTCGCTGAACAGGGCCTGGAACCCGGCGAAGTCCAGCGCCGACGGCGAGACGCCGTGGCAGTGGTGGTCGATCAGCGGCGTATCGACCGCGCCGGCGAGGACGTCGTCAGTAAGCGTCATGATAGCGCCTGCAGATTTCGGTGGGATCGACGCCGCGGGTGAGCTCGATCTCCTTGCGCTTCACCGCCACGTAGGACTCGTACATGACGGGCGGCAGCCAGGCGCGGGCGACGGGGTCGGCGTCGAGGCTGGCCAGCGCCTCATCCAGCGTGGAGGGCAGCGGCACGATGCCGAGCCGGCTCCGCTCGGCCTCGCTGAGGTCGGCGGGATCGCCGTCGCATATGGCCGGCAAGGGCAGCTTGGCACGGATGCCCTCGAGGCCGGCGCGCACCAGGGCGCCGATCACCATATAAGGGCTGGCGGTGGCGTCCGGCGCCCGGAGCTCCATGTTGAAGGCGCGGCCGCGCTTCTTCGGGTCGCGCTCCGGTGAGGGGCAGATGCGCACCGCCGCCTCGCGGTTCTGGATGCCGAAGCTCGCATAACCGCAGCTCCAGTGATGCGGCCCCAGGCGGAAATAGGAGGCCGGGCTCGGCGCCACCAGCGCCGCCATCGCCGGCATGTGCCGGACCACCCCGGCGATGAAGTGCTGGGCGACCGCGCTCGCTTCGCCGGGGCCGGCGGGATCGTAAGCGGCGTTGGCGCCGGTCTTGTCCTGGAAGCTGAAATGCACATGGGCGCCGTTGCCGACCCGGTCCGGCCCCGGCTTCGGCGTGAAGCTGGCGCGATAGCCGAGGCGCCGCGCCGCCTCGCGGATCACCTCGCGGGCGATGACGGCGCGGTCGCCCGCCATGGCGCCCGGTGCCGGCCCGCAGGAGACCTCGAACTGGCAGGAGCCGTATTCCGGCTCGACGGTCTCGAGGCCGACATCAGCTTGTTGCAGCGCGCGGGTCAGGTCGCGGATGAAGGGCGCCATCGCCCGCACCGCCTCCAGCGAGAACGGCGTCAGCTTGCCGATGCCGGGGCCGGAGAGCAGGAACTCGTGCTCGAACGCGGCCACGAACCGGAGGCCGGTCTCGTGCTCGAAGTCGGCGAGCGCCGCCAGCATGAAGCCGCGGGTGCAGCAGTCCCAGTTCTTGCCGTCGGCGGTCTTCGAATCGCAGAGGAAGAAGTGGAGGGCGGGGGCGTCCTCCCAGATGTCGACCCGGGTCTCGGTCTCCTTGACCGGGGTCTGGCGCACCTCCAGCATCGGGCCCCAGGGATTGGGGGCGATGTCCTCGAACGGCGTCAGCGCCTGGCCGGCGACCGCCCAGCCGAGACCGTAGGCCATGCGCCGGCCGACGTCGGCTGCGGGAATGCCCCGGCAGCGCGTGATCCCGACATAGTCGTTCCACGCGAGATAGACGACCTCACCCTCGGCCATAGTCCCCCTCGGCCCGATCGCGGGGCGCATGATGGACGAGAACGGTGGTCGATTTCAATCGAGCGGGATGGGGTAAGCTTCAGCGAAGCGGACAGGAGGGATGATGCCAGGGGAGAACCGAGGGGAGAACCCCGGGGAGAGTGCCGACCGGCAGGATGGGAAGCCGTTCCAGGTGATCGACGGCGATTTCGGCCGCGGCCTCGTGGTGATCTGCGACCATGCCAGCAATCGCATCCCGCCGGCGCTCGACGCTCTCGGCCTTCCCGAGGCGGAGCTTCGGCGCCACATCGCCTGGGATATCGGCGCCGCGCGCATCGCCGGCTTGCTCGCCGCGCGCTTCCGGGCGCCGGCCGTGCTCTGCGGCACGTCGCGCCTGGTGATCGACTGCAACCGCGATCCCGCCGATCCGGCATCGATCCCCACGGCCAGCGATGGGACTGTGATCCCGGGCAATCGCCATCTGACGGTGTGGGACCGCACCGAGCGGGTCGCCCGCTGGTTCGTGTCCTATCACGCCGCGATCGACGACATGATGCTGCGGGCGCTGGCGGCGCGGCCGGACCTGGTCCTGGTCTCCGTCCATTCCATGACGGAGGCGATGAAAGGCATCGCGCGGCCCTGGCCGGTGGCGCTCTCCTGGCATGAGGACCGCCGGCTCTCCGATCCCATGCTGGCGGCGCTCCGGCGGCGGATCGGCGAGAGCGTCGGCGACAACCAGCCCTACGGCCTCGATCCTGCCGAGGATTACAGCGTGCCGGTCCATGCCATGCGACGCGGCCTCCGCCACCTGCAGGTCGAGTTCCGCCAGGACCTGGTCGGCGAGGAGGCCGGCGCGGCGCATTGGGCGGCGCTGTTCGGCGACGCGCTCGCCGAAGTGCTGGGAGCGACAGTCAACACATAGATTGACTATCAACTGAACGGTTGATAATTTGCGCGCCATGATGAAGGCGCAACCGATGCGGCTGGCGGCGGAAGGCGAGGCGACGGAGGAAGCCGTGCTCGACGCC
The DNA here is from genome assembly GCA_035541335.1 of Binatia bacterium. Taxonomy (GTDB): domain Bacteria; phylum Pseudomonadota; class Alphaproteobacteria; order Dongiales; family Dongiaceae; genus Dongia. The sequence continues at coordinate 2,249 of DATKNM010000211.1, read as the reverse complement.
GTCTTCTTCGCGCTCTCCGACCCCGTCCGCCGGCGGATCCTGGAGCGGCTGGACGAGCAGCCGCTGCTGGTCTCGGAGCTCGCCGAACCCTTCGCGATCTCGCTGCAGGCGGTCTCCCGGCATATCCAGGTGCTGGTGCGGGCGGGTCTCGTGAAGCAGGAGCGCAGCGGCCGGATCAGCCGCTGCACGCTGGAGGCCGGGCCGATCTACGCCGCGGCGCTCTGGATCAATCGCTACAGCAAGTATTGGCAGGGCCAGTTCGATCTGCTGGCGGCGCTGCTCGTTCCGGACGACAAGCCCGAAAAGCCCAAGAAGAAGCGCGCAAGGAAGGAGAGAGCATGACCGATCACAGCATCGTCTCCCATGCCGACTGGCTGGCCGCCCGGCAGAAGCTGCTCGCCCGCGAGAAGGACTTCAACCGCCTGCGGGACGAGCTCAGCCAGGCGCGGCGCGACCTTCCCTGGGAGCGGGTCGAGAAGGACTACGTGTTCGACGGGCCGGACGGGAAGGAGAGCCTCGTCGACCTCTTCGCCGGGAAGAGCCAGCTCATCGTCTATCACTTCATGTTCGCGCCGGAATGGGACGCCGCCTGCAAGAGCTGCTCGTTCTGGGCCGACAACTTCAACGGCATCGATGTGCATCTCCGGCACCGCGACATCGCCTTCGTCGCGATCTCGCGCGCCGCCTACGACAAGATCGGCGCCTATGAGAAGCGCATGGGATGGAGCTTCAAGTGGCTCTCCTCCGCCTCGAACAGCTTCAACTTCGACTACGCTGTCTCGTTTCCGCCGGAGGACGTGGCCAAGGGCGAGATCGGCTACAACTACCGCCGGATCAAGAGCTCCATGACCGACCTGGTCGGGGTCAGCGTCTTTGCCAGGGAAGGCGACGCCGTCTACCACACCTATTCCACCTATTCCCGCGGCGTCGACATGCTGAACGGCGCCTATCACTACATCGATCTGACTCCGAAGGGCCGGGACGAGGGCGGGAAGACCCAGTTCTGGGTGCGCCGCCACGACGAATACGCCGACTGAGCGGGACGGCCATGAAATACCAGGAGACGACGAAGAAGGTCGCGGCCTACCGCCAGGAGATCGCCGCCTTGCGCGAGAAGATCCGTGCGGCGCAAGGGGAGGCCGAACCCCAGGCGGTCGAGGATTATGTCTTCCAGACGACCGAGGGCGAGGTCCGGCTGTCCGCACTGTTCGGCGACAAGCCCGACCTGATCGTCATCCACAACATGGGGACGGGCTGCTCCAGCTGCACCATGTGGGCCGACGGCTTCAACGGCCTCTACCCGCACCTCGCGAGCCGCGCCGCCTTCGTGGTCATCAGCCCGGACGCGCCCGAGGTGCAGCGGAAGTTCGCCGCCGGGCGGGGCTGGCGCTTCCCGATGGTGAGTCACGCCGGCAGCAGCTTCGCCGCCGACATGGGCTATCGCAGCGCCAAGGGCGGCTGGATGCCGGGCGTCTCCGCCTTCCGCAAGGAGGGCAGCCGCATCCTCCGCGTGGCCGATACCGGCTTCCATCCGGTGGACGAGTTCTGCCCGGTCTGGCGGCTGTTCGACCTGCTGCCGGACGGCAGCGAGGGCTGGCGGCCGCGCTTCAGCTACGACTGAGTGATCGCTTCCGGAAGGCCAGGACCTGCGCCGGCTGGCGCGGCGCCGGGAGGACGGGTAGCAGGTCGTCGGCGGTGACCGTGACGCGCAGACCCGGCAAAGCCAGCCGGACGGTCGGCACGTCGCCCGAGGCAAGCGCCGCGAGCGCCGCCGGCTCCAGCCGGAGGGCGTCGCCCTGGCCCGGCAGATCGGTCAGCGTCAGCGCACCGTCATCCTGCAGCGTCGCCGTCATCGGCATGCAGGCCGAGCGGCGCACGTCGAGCTCGCCGCGGCGCCAGCTCTCGCGGGCCGGCGCGATCCATTCGACCAGCGCGTAAATCTCCGCGGCAGGCGCGGAGCGCTGCGGCCGGAGGGCGCGGTGGGCGGCAAGGCTCACCGTGCCGGCGAGCGCGACGGCCCCGACCGAGACACCGGCGAGCGCGACAGCCTCGACCGGCTTCGGCGCAGCCTTCTTGGCCGCGGGCTTCTTCGCCGGGCTCTTCCTGGATTGGGTTCGCTTTTGGGGGAGTCGTGCGCGGGTAGCGTGCATCGGTTCCCGTCTCTCCTCGAGTCTCTCAGGCGCGGACGGGAAGCGGGTTGGGCGCCGCGCCGCGCTCCATCCCGCGTTTCGGTATATGCGGCCAGTCGA
>DATKNM010000210.1:0-8666 GCA_035541335.1 Binatia bacterium | reverse complement strand
GCGGGCGAGGTCCAGCGCCTCCTCGAAATACATGTAGGTGAAGGGCTTCAGCTTCGGCTGCACCTTCTCGGCGCGCGCGATCACCGCCTTCATCAGCTCGACCGGCGAGAGCTTGCGCGCCTTGAACAAGGCCAGCGCTTCCGTTGCGGTCAGATAGCAGAGCTCTGCATCACTCATCACGTCCCCCAATGGCGCGCCGCGGCGCGCATTCCCCCGGACTGTTCTTCCATGAAAAAGGGGCCCGGCAGCGCCGGGCCCCATGGTTTCTCCCGGACTCTATGCGGCCGGCATCACTTTTTCAGGTTGGTCCAGATCTTGTTATAGACCTCGATGACGTCCGGCGGGCAGGGCGGCACGAACTCGCTGCTGGTGCCCGCCGGCGGGTTGATCTCCGGCGCATTGCCGAACTCCGGCGGCAGGTATTTGTGGCTGCCCATGATGCCGTTGTCATAGCGCGCGAAGTCGGAGATCAGCGCGGCGTTCTCCGGATCCATGATGAAATTCTGGAACAGCTTCGCGTTCTCGACATTCTTGGCGCCCTTCAGCACCGCGACGTTGTCCATCCAGCCCTCCATCACCTCCTTGGTCATGGCGAACTTGACCGTCGGGATCTTCTCCCGCATGCGATAGGCGGCGCCGTTCCAGGTCTCGGTCACCACGACGTCGCCGGAGGTCATCTTGGTGATGGTGTCGTAGCTGAAGGTCTTCCAGAACGGCTTCGCCGCCTGCAAGGCGTCGTTGACCTTCTTCAGGTCGCCCTTGTCGGCCGAGCAGCGGGGCACGCCGACAAAGCGCTCGGCGGCGTGGATGACCGAGTTCATGTCATCCAGCATGTTGATCTTGCCTTTCAGCTCATCGGGCGGATTGAACAGCAGGCCGATCGAGTCCATCGGGCCCTTGTACTTCGCGGTGTCGACCGCGTAGGTGGTGAGGCCGAACTGCCAGGGCACGGAATAGTGCCGTCCGTCATCCCAGTAGACGCCCACGAACTTCGGATCGACGTTCTTGAAGTTCGACATCTGGTCGGGCTCGGTCTTCTCGAGCAGGCCTTCCTCCACCATGATCTTCACGGTGTAGTCGGACGGCACGACGATGTCGTAGCCGGTGTTGCCGGCCCGCACCTTGGACAGCATGGTCTCGTTCGAATCGTAATCGTCGAGCGTGACCTTGATGTTGTACTGCTTGGAGAACTTGTCGATCAGCTTGGGGTTCGTGTAGTCGCCCCAGTTGTAGATATGGAGCTCGCCGTCGGCCAGCGCCGGGCCGGCCAACAGAGCGATGGCGGTCAAGGCCGCCATGCCCAGCAATTGTTTCTTCATAGTCCCTCTCCCTGGTTTCACAGTCTTGGTTGAAGTCTCTGGTTAGAGCCTTGGGTTGAAGCCTACTTGCGTTTCTGGGCGATCCCGAACGAGACGAGGATGAACAGAACCGAGATCGACAGAAGGATGGTGCTGATGGCATTGATCTCCGGCGTCATCGGCCGGCGGATCATCGCCCAGATGTAGAGCGGCAGGGTGGTCTGGCCCGGCCCGGCGACCAGCTGGGTGATGGTGAAATCGTCGAACGAGACGATGAAGGCGAGGGCGGCCCCGGAGCTGATGCCCGGCATCAGCAGCGGCATGGTCACGTGCCAGAAGGCCTTCACCGGCGTCGCGTAGAGGTCGGCGGCCGCGGTCTCCAGGGTGAGATCCATGCTTTCGAGCCGCGCGCGGATCGGCATATAGGCGAACGGGATGCAGAACACCAGGTGGGCGAGGACGATGTTGCCGATGCCGAAATTGAGGCCGAGCTCCTGCCCGAGCAAGGCGAAGAACGACAGGGTCGCGACGGCGGTGATGATCTCCGGCACCATCAGCGGCAGGTTGATGATCATGTAGACCGCGGTCTGCCCGCGCCAGGGCGCGACCCGGGTGGTCGCCACCGCCGCCAAGGTCGCGAAGATGGTGGAGCCGATGGTCGCCGTCACCGCGATGATCATGGTGTTGATCGCCGCGCTGTGGAATTCCTCGTTGATGAATGCGTGCGCGTACCAGCGCGTGCTGACGCCGGAGAAGATGGCGACGATGTCGCTGGCGTTGAACGAGAACACGATCAGGATCAGGATCGGGAAATAGAGCACGAACAGGCAGACCAGCGCGGTGGTCCGGAACCCGAACTGCGAGCGCAGGTCGATCGCTTTCGCCGCCCTGCTCAATTTCCCAGCCCCCTCAATTCTCACCTCTGGCCATGCTTCACCTTGCCGGTCGAGACCCGGACATAGAGGAACAGCGCAACCAGGACCGCGGACATCAGGATCAGCGCCTGGGCGGCCCCGAGCGGCCAGTTGCGTCCCGAGCCGAATTGCTGGGCAATGAGGTCGCCGATCATCAGATGCAGCCCGCCGCCGAGGATCAGCGGCGTCACATAGGCGCCCAACGCCGGGATGAACACCAGGAGGCAGCCGGCGATGATGCCGGGCCGTGCCAGCGGGATGATGATCCGGAACAGGACCTTCGGCCGCGAGGCATAGAGGTCATAGCCGGCCTCCACCAGCCGGAAGTCCAGCTTCTCCAGGCTGGCATAGAGCGGCAGCACCATGAACGGCAGGAAGGAATAGAAGAGGCCGAGCACGATCGCGAAGTTGGTGTAGAGCAGGGTGATCGGCTGCTTGATGACGCCCAGCCCGATCAGCAGGTTGTTCAGCAATCCCTCGTCGCGGATGATGAACATGATCGCCAGGGTGCGGACCAGCAGGTTCGACCAGAAGGGAATGGTGATCAGCAGCACCCACCAGTTCCGCTGCTTCGGCGGGCGCGTCGCCATGAAGTACGCGGTCGGAAAGCCGAGCAGCAGGCAGATCGCGGTCGTGCCGACCGCGAAGACCAGGGACCGCAGGTATATCTCCAGGAAATCCGGCGAGAAGGTGAGCGCGTCCGAGAAGATGTCCTGCTGGAACAGGAAGGAGACATAGGCGTCGACCGAAGGCGACCAGACCACGCCGCCATAGGGCGCCGCCTTCAGGAACGAATAGATCACGATGATCACCAGCGGCAAGACGCCGAAGATGCCGATCGTGATCAGGGCCGGGGTGGTCAGAAGCCATCGGGTGACGAAGGAGCGCTGATCGATCCGCGCCTGGGCCGCCTGGGCGGTCGTCAGGGTGGCGGGTTGTGCCGGCCCCGGCCCCGTTGAACCCGATCCTGGTGCGGCCAGCTCCGTCGCCATCTCAATCCTTCAGCACTTGCATCGCCTCGGGGGCGATGCGCAGGCCGACAGCGTCGCCGGTCTTCAGCAGCTCCTGGTGGCCGCGCCGGTTCTGCACCCGGACCGTCACGTCGCCGCCGGAATCGAGGTCGATGTGGAAATGGGTGTCGGTGCCGAAATAGACGATGTTCTCGACCGTGCCGGAGAGATGGCATTCGGCGCCGGGCTTCACGAGGTCGATGCGCTCCGGCCGGATCGCCAGCGTGATCCGGCCGCCGACCGGCGCGTCGTGGTCGAGCTCGCGGGGGACGGCGATGCCCGAAGGCAGGCGGATCTGGCCCTGGTTGCCGATCCGCTGCGTCACCTCGGCCTCGATGAAGTTGGTCTCGCCGATGAAATCGGCGACGAAGCGCTCGGTCGGGTGCTCGTAGATCTCGTTCGCGGTGCCGATCTGCAGGATCTTGCCCCCGGACATGACCGCGATGCGGTCCGACATGGTCAGGGCTTCCTCCTGGTCGTGGGTCACGAACACGAAGGTGATGCCGGTCTCGTGCTGCAGTCGCTTCAGCTCGATCTGCATCTCTTTGCGGAGCTTCAAGTCGAGGGCGGACAAAGGCTCGTCGAGCAGCAGCACCTTCGGGTGCGGCGCCAGCGCCCGGGCCAGCGCCACGCGCTGCTGCTGGCCGCCGGAGATCTGGTGCACCTTGCGGTTCCGCATCGGCTCCATCTTCACCAGCTTCAGCATGGCCGTCACTTGCGCCTCGACCTCGGCGCGCTTGCGGCCCAGCATCTTCAGGCCGAAGCCGATGTTGTCGGCGACGCTGAGGTGCGGAAACAGGGCATAGGACTGGAACACCGTGTTGACCGGCCGCTTGAACGGCGGCAGATGTGCCACTTCCTGGCCTTCCAGCAGGATGCTGCCGGCCGTCGGCATCTCGAAGCCGGCGATCAGCCGCAGCAGCGTGGTCTTGCCGCAGCCGGAGGGTCCGAGCAGGGTGAAGAACTCGTTCTGCCGAATCGTTACGGAAACGTCGTCCAGCGCGTGAACCGCGTCAGGACCCGCGCCAAATGTCTTGGTGACATTCTTGGCTTCGACCGCGGGTAGTCCGGTCAACTCGACACCATCCTCGACCGCATCGTCCTTCATATCGATCGGCGATGCGGCACCGCCCTGTGTTTTGTGAAAGTGTTTAAGGTTTTCTTCACTCTAGGGCAACTTCGTTTCACGTCAATCTGCAAGTTGAAACCATTGGCGTCCTTGGCCTGCGGCCGAGTGACCGGGTGCGTGACCGGGTGCGTGACCGGTCGCGTCGAAGCGCATCTCCGGCACACGCCCGCATGACCGCCATGCAGAGCCGCCGATGGTGTTGCCGGACGGCTGGGAATATTGTTGCGTTCCTGCGCCGCCGTGCGACCCCGTCTTTCCCTGCGAGACCACATTGGTTCAAGTTACCACCGAGACCCGGCCCCGATCTCGGACCACGGGCGCGGCGGAGGTGGTATCGCCGAACGATACAGCGAAACCCGGCGGCGGCTTCGGCGAGCAGGCCTTCCTCGGCATCCTGTTCGCGAACGGTGCCGTCTTCACCTTCACGGTGATGGACGCCGTCATCAAGGGCGTCTCGACCGAGTTCCCGACCGGCGAGCTGATCTTCTTCCGCAATCTCTTCGCCTTCATCCCGCTGCTGCTGTTCGCCTGGCTGAGGGATGGGAAGCTTACGCTCCGCACCCGCAACCCCTGGGGCCACGTGCTGCGCGGCGGGTTCGGCGTCACCTCGATGTACTGCTTCTTCTTCAGCTACCTGAAGCTGCCGCTCTCCGACGCGATCGCCCTCGGCCTCTCCGGCCCGATCTTCATCACCGTGCTCTCCGTGCTGCTGCTCGGCGAGAAGGTGGGCTGGCGCCGCTGGAGCGCCGTGCTCGCCGGCTTCGTCGGCGTCATCATCATGACACGGCCCGGGCCGGGCCTGTTCGACGTCAATGCCTTCTGGCCGCTGGCGGCGGCGATCCTCTATGCCCTCGCCATGATCTCGATCCGGCGGCTCGGCGCCTCGGAGTCTTCCTCGACCATCGTCTTCTACTTCACGGCCTTCTCGGTCCTCGCCTCGCTCGTCACCATTCCGTTCGGCTGGATCGACAGCCAGTATGCCTGGGTGATGCCCGCATCGCTCGGGCAGCTGGGCCGGGTCTTCGCCATCGGCATCTTGGGCGGCTGCGCGCAGATCTTCCTCACCAAGGCCTATCAGCGCGCCCGCGCCTCGGTGGTGGCGCCGTTCGACTACACCGCGCTGGTCTACGGCTTCCTGCTCGGGTGGTTCTTCTTCGAAGAGGTGCCGGACGCGTTTCTCATCGTCGGCGGCATCGTCGTCGTGCTGAGCGGCGTCTACATCATCCACCGCGAGACCGTGGTCGCCCGCCTCCAGCGCCGCCTGCCGCCGGCGCCGCCGCTTCCGACCAACGAGTAGACGGTCGCCGCCTTAGCTCCAGCGCTCGGTCTTCCGCATCGCGCGGATCGGCTCCATGTGGGCATGGAGAATGCGAACGATCACGCGATCCTCAGCGGCGGCGCCATAGGCCCAGACGATGTTGTAGGGGTAGGGCGCCAAGTGCACCCAGCGATAACGCTTGCCGGCAAACTGCTCGCGCATCGCACCGGGGGGCGACCAGCCGCCGATTTGCTCGAGCACTGTTCGGAATGCGGCGGCCAGCTCTTCAGCCGCCCGATCGCCCCATTCACGCGCCTGATACTCGAGGGCATCCTCGCGTTCCCGCTGGGCTTGCAGTGTCAGACGATAAGCCAAGGCCGAGGCGGTTCAGGGCTTGATCTTGCCTTCCGCCGCCTGCCGGGCAAACTTCTCGAGTAACAGCTTTACGCGCCGATTGCCTTCCTCCGCGCTGACGTAACCGTCGCGCTCCGATTCCGCGATTGCGGCCTCGAAGCTCGCTTCGAGATCGCTGATCGGCCGGCTGTCTTGCGCAGGCTGCGACGGCTTGCGGGTCGGCATGGGTGTCTCCTTTACCCCCATCATTCTACCAAATGGGGTGGGAGGCGGCAAATAGCCAGCCCAACCGGCTACTTCCGCCCCAGCCGCGCCTCGATCGCGTCCCAGATCTGCAGCTCCAGGCGCTTGCCGTCGAAGCGGTTGATTTCCTGGATGCCGGTGGGCGAGGTGACGTTGATCTCGGTGAGGTAGTCGCCGATCACGTCGATGCCGACGAAGATCAGCCCGCGCCGCTTCAGCTCCGGGCCGATCGCGGCGCAGATCTCCCGCTCGTGCGCGGTCAGCTCCGACGCCACCGGCTTGCCGCCGGCATGCATGTTGGAACGGGCCTCGCCGGCCATCGGGATGCGGTTGATGGCGCCGGCCGGCTCGCCGTCGATCAGGATGATGCGCTTGTCGCCCTGGCGCACTTCGGGGAGATAGCGCTGCACGATCACCGGCTCGCGGTAGAGCTGGGTGAAGAGCTCCAGCAGCGAGCCCAGGTTCTCGTCGTTGGGCGTCACGTGGAACACGCCGGCGCCGCCGTTGCCGTAGAGCGGCTTCACGATGATGTCCTTGTGCTCGGCGCGGAAGGCCAGGATCTCCTCGCGATCCGAGGTGATCAGGGTCGGCGGCATCAGCCCTTCGAACTTGGCGACGAACAGTTTCTCCGGCGCGTTCCGCACCTCGACCGGATCGTTCACCACCAGGGTCTTCGGGTGGATATGCTCCAGGATATGGGTCGCCGTGATATAGGCCATGTCGAAGGGCGGGTCCTGGCGCATCAGCACCACGTCGGCGCGGGCAAGCTCGATCAGCTCCGGCGCGCCCAAGGTGAAGTGGTTGCCGCGCTCGCGCCGCAAGGTCATGCGATGACCGCGCGCCGTCACCCGTCCGTCGCGCAGGGTGAGGCGGCTCGGATGGTAATAGAACAGCTGATGCCCGCGTTCCTGCGCGGCGAGACCCATCACGAAGGTCGAATCGCCGTCGATGTTGACGCGCTCGATCGGGTCCATCTGGATCGCGACGACTAGGCCCATCGGGGATCCTTCAGTTGATCTGCTGGCCGAGATCCTGGATCAGCCGCGCCACGTGATGGCGCTGGCTGTCGTTGTCGGAGATCTCGAGGAAGCGCTCCAGCGCCGCGCGCGCCGCGTTCAGATTGCCGATCCGCGCCTGGATGAGGCCGGCCTCGCGGTAGAGCGGGGCGTGCTTCGGCGCGATCAGCAGCATGCGGTCGAGCACCGCCGCGGCCTTGTCGAGCTCGCCTTCCTGGATGAGCCGGATCTTCAGGTTGTTCTCCAGCCGGAGCAGGATGTCGCGGTTGCCGACCGGGGCGTAGTGCTCGGGCTGCAGCTCCGCCTTCTCGCCGGCTGCCGCTTTCAATTTGCGCCGGAGGTCGGCGGTGTCGCAGATCTCGCCGCCGGCGAAGGGATCGAGGATCGCGGCGCGGCCGCCGTGATGCAGCCGCACCACGAAATGGCCGGGGAAATTGACGCCCTCGATCTGCCAGCCCTGGCTGCGCGCGGCGTGGATGTAGAGAATGGCGAGCGCCACCGGCAGGCCCTTGCGCCGGTCGATCACCCGCATCAGGTTGGCGTTCTGCAGATCATCATAGGTGAGGCGGTCGCCCTGGTAACCGAAATTGCCGGCGATGGTGCGGGAGAGGGCGACGGCGCGGGCGCGCAGCCCCGCATCGCCTTCGGCATCGCAGCCTTCCTTCGCTGCGGCGTCGGTCATGGCGGCGCCGATCGCCTCGAGATGCGCGTGATAGGAATCCGGATCGATGCGCTCGCGGTCCATCGCCGCCAAGGCGAGACCGGCCTCGGCGATGTCGATCGCGTCATCCTCGCGCCGGCCGATCTCGGTCAGGATCTCGCGCGGATCCCAGTTCTGATCCGGAGTCATGGCTTCGCGGTCTTCGGATTCGCGGCCGCCTGGCTCACGGTTCCACCGGATGTCCCGGTGTCACCGGCGGGTGTCTGATAGGGATTGGCGATGACCGGCGGGGTTGCTGGGATCGGGGGCAAGGGATCGGTTCTCACGCGCACATGATTGACCACCGCCCGGACATAGGGAACGTCGCGCACATGGTCGATGACGCGCTGCAGCTCCGCCGGGGTCCGGGCGACGCCCATCAGATACACCGTCGAGCGGATGCAATCCACGCTGTAATTGATGGCCCGGATATCGCGGTCCAGCAGCAGTTTGACGTTGATTTCCTGGACCAGGAAGGCGTCCTCGGTGAAGTCGCCGAAGTCCCGGTTGCGGCCGACCTTGATCTCGTTCACCACCTCGCGCACGCCGTCCGGCTCCCAGGCGATGCGGAGCGCCTCCACCCGGTCTTCGGGCCGCTGCACGTACCCGCTCAGGAGGACCCGGCCCTCCTGCACCTGCAGGTTCACGTCGCGGAACAGCTTCGGGTCCTGGTTCAGCAGCCGGCCGTTGATGTCGGCCCAGATCGCGTTGTCCCTGACGGCATTGCCGAAGCCGCGCTCCTCC
>DATKNM010000209.1:0-2101 GCA_035541335.1 Binatia bacterium | reverse complement strand
GACGGGCCGGTGCCGCTGGGCGCGCTGATCGCCGGCGGGCTCGTGCAGGTCATGAGCCTCGATACCGTGCTCTGGATCGCCGTCGCCGGTTATGCCTTGTCGCCGCTCGCGGCGTTTCTATCGCCGGTGCGAAGGTTGCGCGCGATCTGATCGTGGCCGCGCCGTCACCTCGCGGCGATGTGCAGCGATCCAGGCGAGCGCTTCCTCGACCCCGGGCACGCTGTCGCAGCCGGGATGGAGTGCGATCTCCGGCCGATCCACCATCACGATCGGGATCGAGAATTCCCGCGCCGCGGCGATCTTGGCGAAGGTCGCATCGCCGCCGCTGTTCTTGGCGACGATGAGGTCGATGCCGTATTCGAGAATGATGCGGCGCTCCTCGGCGAGGGAGAAGGGCCCTCGGCCGGCGATCACCTCGCAATTCTCCAGCGGCAGTGGCGCCGCGGGCGCATCGACCATGCGCACGACGAAATGCGCCCGCGGCACGCCGGCAAAGTGATGGATCTCCTGCGAGCCCAGCGCGAGCAGAACGCGTCGGCCGAGCCACTTGCAGATGCCGGCCGCGCCCTGCACGTCATGGGCACGGATCCAGGAATCCGCCGGCTGCTTGCGCCAGGCGGGACGCAGCAGGCGCAGCAGGGCGACATCGGCCATTTCCCGCGCCGCCAGCGCATGCGCACTCATCTCGGCGGCGTAGGGGTGGGTCGCGTTGACGAGGAGGGAGATCTTCTCGTTCTTGAGATACCGAACGAGGCCATCGACACCGCCGAACCCGCCGCGGCGGACCTCACCCGGCGGAAGCACCGGATCGAGCGTGCGCCCCGCCAGCGACGTGACGACCGAGAGATCCGGCATCGCCTCGGCGAGGCGTCGGGCGAGCGCCAGAGCCTCGCCGGTGCCGCCGAGGAGGAGCAGGCGGTCAGGCATGGAAGCCGGCATGACCAACAGGTTGACCGCCGCGATCGACGATCAGGAGCTCGATCTCGACCTTGCGGTCAGCGGCGGCCTCGGCGACCTCGCGCGCCCGTTCCGCGACCCAGTCGCCGAGCGGGAGCCGCGCCGCTTGCGCCAGCTCCAGCGCTTCCATCGCGGTATGGGCGTGGCGCAGCTTCTTCGCCAGCATCGCATCGGCGCCGATGGCGAGCGCGCCGGCGGCGAGGGCGTCGAGGTTGACCTGGCTGCGGCCGGAATGGAGGTCGAGCGATCCTTCCGCGAGCTTGCTGATCTTGCCGAAGCCGCCGGCGAGCGTAAGGCGCCGGATCGGATGATGGCGCAGATACTTCAGGACGCCGCCGGCGAAGTCGCCCATGTCGATATAGGCGAAGTCGGGGAGAGTGTAGCGCCGCGCCACCGCCGCCTCGCTGGTCGAGCCGGTGCAGGCGGCGGCGTGATCGAGCCCGGCGGCGCGGATCACGTCGATGCCGCGATGGATCGAGGCGATCCAGGCGGAACAGGAGAAGGGATGGACGATCCCGGTGGTGCCGAGGATCGAGAGGCCGCCCGCGATGCCGAGCCGCGGGTTCCAGGTCTGCTTCGCGAGCTCCACGCCGTTCGGGATCGAGATCGTGATCTCGGCGTCGGGCGTGCCGCCGCAGCGCGCGGCGACCTCCATGATCGCCTCGCGCATCATCTCTCTTGGTGTGGGATTGATCGCGGGCTCGCCCGGCGGGATCGGCAGGCCCGGCCGCGTCACCGTGCCGACACCGGGCCCGGCGCGGAATTGGACGCCGCTCCCCGCCGGCAGCCGACGCACGGCGGCGATGACGGTTGCAAGGTGAGTCACGTCGGGATCGTCGCCGGCATCCTTGACGATGCCGGCCGTCGCCGTCTCGCCGTCGAGGGCGCTCGAGGCGAGTACGAAGCTCGGCCGCTCGCCCTTGGGCAGGACGATCTCGACCGGATCGGGGAAGACGCCGGTCAGCAGCGCCTCGAAGGCGGCCTTGGTCGCGGCGGTGGCGCAGGCACCCGTGGTCCAGCCCCGGCGCAGCGGCCGGTCCGGCAGGTCGGCATCGGATTTCGAGTGCTCAGCCATGACGTTATTGTAGGCGTCGGTGTCCGAAACTGACTAGCCCGGGGCGACCCGATCCGCTCTAAGATCGCC
>DATKNM010000208.1:0-10571 GCA_035541335.1 Binatia bacterium | reverse complement strand
GCCGGGTAGGAACAAGCGGGATATCTGCCGCCGCCCGTCCTCGAAGACCTTGAAGCGGAACGCCCAGCCCGAGAGCAGCATGTAGCCGTCGCTTTCCGGACGCCGGTCCGACATCAGCATCGACCCTGCAGCGACCGTGTCACTGGACGCCAGCATCCGGTCGAGCGCCCGGACGTCCCCGGCCGTCAGCAGTCCGGACGCACCCAGTTTGCAGTGGACCGCCGTCCGCGGCGCCGTCCACAGCGCCTGGCCGTCGCCCGACGCGCCCCCCAAAGCCATCGACAAGTCGCCCATCGCAGCCCGCCCTTCGATGAATCGATTCGAGATCGATGCCGTAGTGCCCCAGGGCGGCCGCGTCGGTGGCAGGCCGATGCCCCCCGTGGCAACCATCCCGCCTAGGAATGTGGCATATTTGCGGCAGCGTCACCCTAACATAGGTTAGGACGTCATCCGCCGTATACACCGTTGCGCGCGGGGCGCCTCAGCCTGAATTTTGCGCCAAGCTCCGCCTCAACCTGCCCGGAGGCCGTGGCGAAGTCGACCTGGCTCGCGGGCGCAAAAAAGTCCCCTGCGATCCGCCACCCGCCCTCGACGCCGTCCGGTACGATGGCCACACGGTGCGCATGGACGCCGCGCGCCTCCATTGCGGCAGCGACGTGCATCTCGAGTTCGATCATGCTGATCTCGACCATGGTGCGCTTCCTCCCCGTTGGATCCCGCACGCGTAGCAGATTGCAGCATGCGTTCGCGCTGATCGAGGCTACTGATCCAGGTTGTGGAATCGTGGCACCGGACGAACGGTTATTGTCCGATGCGCGCCGATGTTCCATCCTGCCCCACGCATTCAACGAGGCCTCAGTCGTTGTCCGAAGAGGTTCCCGCCGTCCTGCGCGCCTTCATCGCGCGCTATATCGATTCCGTCGCCCAGCTCGAGGCGCTGCTGCTGCTGCGCGGAAATATGCGCGAAACCTGGAGTGCGGCGAGCGTGGCGAAGCGCCTCTACACCAGCGAGACCGAGGCGGCGGCAATCCTGGCGCGGCTGTGCAGCGACGGCCTGCTCGCCTGCGCGAACGAAGTCTATCGCTATGACTGCGTGCCCGATCTCGCGGCCATGGTCGATCGTCTCGCCGAAGCCTATGCCCGCCAGCTGATCCCGATCACCAACCTGATCCACGCCAAGCCGAGGCGCATCCGAGAGTTCGCCGACGCCTTCAAGCTGAAGAAGGACACCTAGCGATGGCTGCCGCGATTTACAGCCTCTGTGCCCTCGCCGCCGCAACCTGCGCCTTTCTGCTGCTGAAGGCCTACCGACGGGGCCGCTACCGACTCCTGCTGTGGAGCGGGCTCTGCTTCTGCGGCCTTACCCTCAACAACCTGCTGCTGGTCGTGGACAAAATCCTGCTGCCGGAGACCGATCTCTCCGTGCTGCGGACTCTGACCGCGGCGATCGCTATGATCGTCCTGCTCTATGGCCTGATCTGGGACGCCGAATCATGATCCAACTCAGCTCCGTCCTGATGGGCGCGGTGGCGATGGCGTCATTCGTCGCCATGCTGTTCTTCCTGCGCTTCTGGCGGCAGACGCGCGACCGTCTGTTCCTGTTCTTCGCCCTCGCCTTCGGACTCGACGCCGTCATGCGGCTGGTATTGGGCCTCGGTACGGTCTCGAGCGAGACCGAGCCGCTGATCTATCTCACGAGGCTGGTGACCTTCGCCCTCATCATCGCCGCGATCGTGGTGAAGAACTGGCGCGGTGCCCCCTAGATGGTCTCTCCATGATCCCCACAGTTCTCGTCACCGGCTTCGAGCCGTTCGGCGGCATCGCCTACAATCCCTCGGCGGCGATCGTCGCGGCCTTGGACGACTGGGAGGTCGGCGGGTACAAGGTGGCGGGACGGGTCCTGCCGGTCGATTTCGCGCGCTATCGCAGTGCCCTCGAAGCGTTGCTAGGGGAGACAGCGCCGGCACTCTATCTCGGCTTCGGTCTCGCGACCGGCGAGGACATGATCCGGGTCGAGCGGTTCGGCGTGAACCTCGCCGACTTCGAGATCCCCGACAATGCCGGAGCGCGGCATTCCGGCCGGGCGATCGAGCCCAATGGCCCTGACGCGCGCGGCAGCACGATTCCTTTCGCGGAGATCCGTGCGGCGCTGCTGGAGGCCGGCATACCGGCGCGGCTCTCGAACTCGGCCGGCAGCTATCTCTGCAATGCGACGCTCTATTCGGCGCTCGGGCTCTGCGCGGCGCGGCCGGGAGCGCCGGCCTGCGGTTTCATCCACCTGCCCTATGCGAGCCACCAGGTGGCGGCGATCCTGAAGGATGAGAAGGGCGCGCTCAACGGCGAGAGCGTCGCACCATCGCTGCCGATCGAGACTATGATCGCCGCGGCACGGATCGCGGTCGCGGTCGCGCTGAAGGGTCGCGGCTAGGCTTTCACCGCCATCGTGGCGGTGATCTCGACCGAGATGTTGATCGGCAGGCTGCCCATGCCGACGGCGGCGCGGGCGTGGCGGCCGGCCTCGCCGAACACCTCGACGAAGAGATCGGAGCAGCCGTTGATGACGCGCGGCTGGTCCTCGAAGCCGGGGACGGCATTCACCATGCCGAACACTTGCAGCACCCGCTCCACCCGGTCGAGCGAGCCAAGCACGCTGCGGGCGACTGACAGCAGTACGAGGCCGGTGTGGCGCGCGTGGTTGTAGGCCTGCTCGACGGTGAAGTCACGGCCGACCAGTCCGGTCGCGAACGCGCCGTTCTCCAGCAGCGGGCCTTGGCCGGAGAGATAGAGGATGCCGTTATGGACCACCGCGGGCACGTAATTGCCCTTCGGCGTCGGCATCGCCGGCAGCACGATCCCGCGCTCCTGCAAGGTCCGTTCCGCGCTCATCGCAAACTCCCTCAATCTGGCACCAGCCGGAAGTCTTTCCCCTCCGGCAGCGTCTGTCCACCATCGACCACGATGGTCGTGCCGGTGATATAGGCTGCCTCGTCGGAGGCGAGGAACAGGACCGCCTGGGCTACGTCGCGGGGCGTGCCGAGCCGGCCCAAGGGGATCGCATCCTCCATGTTCTTGATGAAGGCGGCGCTTCGGCCCTGCTGCACGCCCTCGGTCAGGATGTTGCCCGGCTCGACGCCGTTTACGGTAATGCCGTAGGACGAGAACTCGAGGGCCGCCGCTTTGATGAAGCCGTTGATCCCCGCCTTCGACGCCGAATAGTGGCCGTGGCCCGGGCTGGTGACCCTGGGGCCGGTGATCGAGGAGGTGAAGACCATGCGTCCGTATTTCCTAGCCTTCATGTGCGGCAGCGCCGCACGGGCGATCAGGAATGTGCCGCGCAAGTTGACGCCGAGCACGGCGTCCCAATGCTCCGGTTCGGTGTTCTCGATCAGCTGCCAAGGATAGATCCCGGCATTCTGCACCACGATATGGAGATCGCCGAAGGCATCGAGCGCCGTCGCGACGGCGCGCTCGGCATCCGCCGGCTTCGAGATATCCGTGGCAACGAAGCGGCCGCCGAGTCGCTTCGCCGTCGCCGCGCCGGCCGCTGCCTCGGCGTCGGCGATGACAATCCTCGCCCCTTCCTCTCGGAATCGCTCGGCGATGCCGGCGCCGATGCCGCGCGCCGCGCCGACAACGAGGGCAACTTTGTTCTCAAGTCTCATGGCCATCTCTATGCCAGCCTCTGGCGGATCCAAGTGGATTCCAATGATCGAAACTGGAAGAGTCATAGCGCGCGCGGGCCGCCACCGCTAGGCTGCGCGCTCCGTTGCTGTTTCCGCTTTGAGGAGTCGCCGATGGATCCACGCTTTGACGAGATGACCACCGTCCTGAAGGACTATTTCGACGGCCTATACCTCAGCGATACCAAGATCCTGGCGAAGGTGTTCCACCCGGAAGCGCATTATTTCTGCGCCACCGACGGCAAGCTGCTGCACCTCGACATGGGCCAGTACTTCCCGGTGGTGGACAAGCGCCCCTCCCCCGCCAGCAAGGGCGAACCCCGGGCCGACCGTATCATCTCGATCGAGTTCGCAGGGCCGGTCACCTGCTTCGCGCGCGTCGAATGCGCGATCCGGCCTCGCTTCTTCACCGACATGCTGACCTTCGTGCACCTCGATGGCCGGTGGCAGATCGTCTCGAAGGTGTTCCACTACGACATCCGGGAATAGTCAGCGCTTGCCGGGCGGATCCGGCATCAGCGCATAGGGGTGCTTCCAGCCCGGCAGCACCGCGATACGCGCCGCCCAGGCCTCGACGTTCGGGAACTCTTGGGCGCGCTCGATACCGGTCGGCTCCGTGTAGAAGGCGTAGCCGGCCAGCGAGAAATCAGCGACGGTCGGCCGGTCGCCCAGCAGGAATGTCCGGCCTGCGAGATGCTTTTCGACGACGCCGTAGGCACCGCGGGCGCGGGTCCGGAGAAACTCCGTAACCGGCGTCTCGCCCGACTTCTGCAGGCCGAACAGGAAGCGCAGGGTGGCGTAGTAGCTGGTGAACTTGTGATTGTCGAACAGGATCCAGCGCAGGATCTCGCGGTTCTCATCCGCATCGCGGCCGCCGAACTTCCCGGTGCGCTCGGCGAGATAGCCGAGGATGACGCCGCTCTGGGTGAGGCGGCGCCCCTCATGCTCCAGCACCGGCACCTCGCCCATCTCGTTCAGCGATTCCTTGAAGGCGGTGCCGCGGGTCTCGCCGTTGAAGTAGTCGACCCAGACCGGCGCCCAGTCGCAGCCGCTGAGCTCCAGCATCAGCGCCGCCTTATAGGCGTTGCCGGACTCCTTCATGCAATGCAGGCGGTATTCGGCCATGCTCTCCCCCATTTTCTCGTCGGCCGATCCTAGCAATCATCGTCTTCCCCACGGAAGGGTCAGGCGGTGAAGCCGGCCGCCGCGACCGGATCGTCGACCGGCACCAGGTCGTGCAGCGCCTTACCGCCGAAGCCCGGCGGCAGCTGATGCAGGACCAACGCTGCGGCCAGGAAGGCGACCAGCAGATAGGCGGCGATATCCACGAGGTCGCGGAGCGGATTCAGCCGCTGCACGGTCTCGGCCATCAGGGATTCGCTGGAGCGATGCGGCATGTTCACCATCGGCTTCTCCTACATCAGCGAGTGATTCTCGCGTGTTGGGTGATGTATGGCTTCGCAATACCCTAGGCGAACGAGAAATTTTGACCCGATATGTGAGCCTAGCTATCATGTCGGGATGCCGATCCGGAACCTGCCCTTGGCCGCCCTGCGGGCCTTCGAAGCGGCCGCGCGCCATGTCAGCTATTCGCGCGCGGCGGAGGAATTGCACCTCACACATGGCGCCATCAGCTTCCAGATGCGGATGCTGAAGGCCGAGCTCGGCGTCGATCTCTTCAAGCGCTCCGGCCGGAACATGGTGCTCACCGAGGAAGGCCGGCGACTGCACGGCCATGTCCGCGAGGCGTTCGAGCGGCTCGAGCGCGGTCTCTCCGAGGTACGCGGCGCCAAGCGCGGGCAGGTGCTGACCGTGAGCGTGCATCCCGGCCTCGCCGCCCATTGGTTGATACCGCGGCTCAGCGGCTTTCAGGAGAAGCATCCGGAGCTCGACGTCAGCCTGCTGCCGAACACCACCTTGGTGGATTTCTCGCGCGAGGATGTCGACATGGCGCTGCGCTATGGCCCCGGCGACTGGCCAGGCGTCGCCGCCGTGAAACTGATGGACGAGGAGGTGTTCCCGGTCGCGAGCCCGCGCTTCAACGGGGGCGCGCTGCCGCGCCAGACGAAGGACCTCGCCCGCCTGCCGCTGCTGCGCGATGCGCGCCAGCCTTGGGCGGACTGGTTCAAGTCGATCGGCCTCGACCTTCCGGAGCCCGACCGCGGCGCGGTCTACAACGAGCCGAGCCTGGTGCTGCAGGCGGCGATCGCCGGCCACGGCATCGCCCTCGCCCGCGGCGCACTAGCGAAGGCCGAGATCGACGCCGGGCACCTGGTGCGCCTCTTCCCGCGCGGTGCCCGCGCCCGCTTCTCTTATTACATCGTCTATCCGCCGACCTCGGCGACGATCCCGCGCATCGCCGCGTTCCGCGACTGGCTGCTCGCCGAGGCAGGCGGAGGATCGTGAACGAATTAATTCAGCGGGCCCGATTCCGGACCGCGAGTTTCCGCTTTGAAACCCGCGCGGAAGCGGCCAAATTACCGCCTCGCTTCGACGGGGAGACGAAGGACCTCAAGACTTGACCAGCAAGGGACCCGCCCTGGTCGCCGATATCGGCGGCACCAATGCGCGCTTCGCGATCGCGGACCTCGACGGGCCGGTGGTGCCGCATTTCGACACGCTCTCCGCGGCACGGTTCCGATCTCTGCCCGAGGCGGCGGCGGCCTATCTCAAGAACGTCGGCGTGACCCCCAAATGGGCGGCCTTCGCCGTCGCGGGACCGGTGACCGGCGATCGCGCCAGCATCACCAACCTGCGCTGGACCATGACCCGGGACGAGATGCGCGCCGCAACCGGCGCCGAAGCGGTGCTGCTGGTCAACGATTTCGAGGCGATGGCGCTGTCGGTGCCGCTGCTCACTGGGGCCGATCTCCGGCAGGTCGGCGGCACCACGCCGGTCGAGCGCGCGACCAAGGCGGTGGTCGGACCGGGCACCGGGCTCGGCGTCGGCGGCATCGTCTGGTCGGCGAACCGCTGGATGCCGATCCCCGGCGAAGGGGGGCATACCACCTTCGCTGCCGAGACTGCCGAGGAGCTGAAGATCCTAGAGCGGCTGCATCACGGCCTCGATCACTTCTCCAACGAACGCGTGCTTTCGGGTCCCGGCATCATCAACCTCTACGCCGCCTTCGCCGCCCATCGCGGCGTGGCGGCGCCGGTGCTGGAAGCCTCCGAGGTCACGCGCCGGGCGCTCTGCAACGAGGACCCGGTGGCGGTCGAGGCAATGGACTTCTTCGTGAAGGCACTGGGCCGGGTCGCCGGCGATGCAGCGCTGATGCTGGGCGCGCAAGGCGGCGTCTATCTCGGCGGCGGCATCCCGCCGAAGATCCAGGACGCGCTCGCCGGGCCGATCTTCCGCACCGCCTTCGAGTCGAAGGGCCGCCTCGCCCCATTCCTGAAGCCGATCCCGGTCTACGTCATCCTGGCACGCGACGCCGGCCTCCGCGGCACCGCGGTGGCGCTCGCGGCGGCGCTCGCCGAGGGCCGGCTCTAGGTCACCGTCACCGCGACAGCCGTCTCGACCGCCAAATGGACATTGTGGCTGGTGTAGATCGTATAGCCCGCCAGGGTCGCAGTGTCCGCGGCGCCCCAGCCGTCCGCCTTCGAGAGGTGGAGTGTATCGCCGCCATTGCCGTCGATCTTCAGCACGTTGTCGAGGCTGGCGACGCCGCCGACATCGTGATTGCCGGGATGCATGTCCAGCACGTCGGCGAGATGCAGCGTCATCGCATTCGCCTGGCCGTTATCGGCGCTTAAGGTCTCGATGTTGCTGATCTTGCCGCGATCCGAGGTCGCAGCATTGCCGTCGATATTGCCGAAGTCGATCGCCCCGGCATAGTCGAGGAACAATGTATCGGTCCCACCGCCGCCGTCGATATGGCGGAAGGTATTGTCGGCGACATGAATCTGGTCGTTGCCCCCGCCGGCCTCGATCGAATCCGCTCCGCCGCCGCCGAAGATCTTGCCGGCACCTACGAAATTCTCTGCGGTCGCATCACCGGTCAGCGTCCCATTGCCCTGATGGGTCACCGAATCGCTGAAATTTCCGCCATAGAAGATATAGGTCGTGCCCCCGCCCTCGACGCCGTCAGGGCTGGTGCCGGGGGCGCCTATCAGCACGTCGGCATAGCCGTCACCATTGACGTCGCCCGCCGCGCTGACGGAGAAGCCGGCGTCACCGCCGGGAACGACGCCATCGATCCGGAATCCGTCCTTGGCCGTAAGCGTCCCGAGATCGATGTCGCCGAAGCCGCCCGCGTGTCCATAGATCACATAGGCGGCGCCGGTGTTGTTGTTCTCATCCGGGGCGCCGATGAGAAGGTCGGCGTATCCGTCGCCGTTGACATCACCAACACCGGCGACCCGGAGGTTGTAAGCCTTCGTATCGTGGATCACAAACCCCTGGCTTGATGTCATGGCGTCGAGATCGGTCGGCGACGTGCCCGCCGCATTGCCATAGACGACATAAGCGACCCCGCCAGCTCCCAGGATCGGCGCACCCATGTTGCCGATGAAGAAATCGTCATACCCATCGCCGTTGATGTCGCCCGAAGACAGCGAAACATTCTCGCTGACTCCGTAATGAGAGAAGAATGTGCCCGACCCAGAGCCGGATGCGTGTCCAAAGCCAATGGAGAACTCGGTCGTGCCCTCATAGTCGTGGACGGAGGCGGAGGCGAGGATCAAATCCGAGAATCCGTCCCCGTTAAAGTCGCCGGATGCAGACGTGGAAGGGCCGGACGTTTCGCCCCCGGCGAAGCCTTCCGACGCGTCGAGCTTGGTCAGGTCGGGGTTGAACGTCCCGCCATGGCCGAACAGCACATAGATATGGCCGGTCGCATAGTTGCGATTGGCCGCATAATAATAGGTGCTGATGACGAAATCGTCGAAACCGTCCCCATTGTAATCGCCGGCGGAAGCAACCGACGTACCCAGGTGCGCGCCGGTTGCCCCGTATATCTTCGCGCCATTGTTTCCATCCAGAGCGCTGACGTTGAATACCGCATCGACGGGGGTCGGACCTCCAAACATGAGATAGCCGGCACCGGTTTGGAAAGGGACAACCCCATATGTCTTGTCGTAGCTTGGGTCGATCCGGTAAGGCGCACCGACGATGAAATCAGCGAAGCCGTCACCATTTATGTCACCGATAGACGCGACCGGGGAGCCCATCTGGGCCTCGAGATTGAACAGCTTGAACCCATCGGTGCTGTGCAACGAGCCAAGCGCGAAGGCGGAATGTTCCGCTTCCGAGCCGGGCCCGTAGACGACATAGGTCTGTGGGCGGCCGGTATAGGCGTCCACCGGGTCCCGCGTGCCGATGACCACGTCGGCGAGCCCGTCGCCGTTGATGTCGCCGCCGCCGGAGACGGCGCCGCCGCTGGCGCCAAACTTGACGTCGCCGTTGAGAGCGAACTCCAGTGTCTTTGGCGTCGTGACGCCGATGTCGCTGTCCACCCAGACATGGGCGCCGCGCGCCGCGTCTACATATTCAGTAAACGTGCCGGCGTGACCCTCCGGGTTCGAGACAGTCGCTCCGGAAGATGTCCATCCCCCTTTCAGTACCAGTGAATCGCCGACATCCCCGGAAACGAATAGCGTCGGCAGCGGCAGGCTGCTCGGATGGTGGAGCGTCAGGGCGACAACGGCATCGCCGTCCAGCGTCAAGGTGTTCTTCGTCGTACCGCCGAGGTCGAAGAACTCGATATCCCTGAAGAGCGCTGACATGCTCCCGGTCAGGTCGATCGCAGAACCCAGGGCATCCAGATTCGCCGTGTCGATGGCGTTGGGATCGGTCGGGCCGAAGTCCGAGGCGCCGCTCACCAGCTTGACGGCAGTGGAGGTGACCTCGATCGTGTCGTTGCCGTCGCCGCCCAAGAGCGTATCGCCGGCACCACCGATGATGGTGTCATCGCCGGCGCCGCCGAAGATCAGGTCATTGCCGCCGCCGCCGTCGAGCTTGTTGTTACCGCCGTTGCCGGACAGCTGATTGTCCGCGGCATTCCCGGTGCCGTCGATATTGCCGCTGCCCGCCAGGAACAGATCCTCGATATTCGGATACCCGGCCAGACTGAAGCTGATCGTGCTGCCGATCGAGTCGTGGCCGCCTCCCGGACCTTCGATCACCCGGTCGTTGGCATTGTCCACTTCGTAGGCGTCGTTGCCTTTGCCGCCTTCCATCGTGTCGGCGCCGGCGCCGCCGTCGAGAAGATCGTCGCCGGCAGCGCCTGCGAGCGTGTCGTGGCCGCCGAGGCCGTAGAGCTGATTATCCCCCGCGTTGCCGATGAGGACATTGTCGAGCGCATTGCCGGTGCCCCGGAAGCCGGTGCCGGTGACATTCCCGGTGCCAGCAAGCGTCAGGTTCTCGATATTGTCGGGCAGGATGTACTGGAACATGGCGGTGATCACCGTATCGGTGCCGCCATTGACGCCCTCGATGATCCGGTCGTTACCATTGTCCACGACGAAGGTATCGTTGCCTTTGTCGCCTTCCATCGTGTCCGGGCCGGCGCTGCCGTCGATGACGTCGTTGCCGGCACCGCCGGCGATCGTGTCGTGGCCGGCGCCGCCGTTCAGGTGATTGTTCCCGACGTTGCCTAAGATGACGTTGTCCAGGCTGTTGCCGGTGCCGTCGATGTTGCCGGTGTCGATCAGCGTCAGGTTCTCGACATTGTCCGGCAGCACGAAGATCGGCGCCGAGCTCAGCACCGTGTCGGTGCCCTCGCCCGGCTTCTCGATGATCTGGTCGGCGGGATCGTCGACGATGTAGGTGTCGTTGCCCGGGCCGCCGACCATGACATCCACGCCGGCACCGCCGTTTAGCTCGTCGTTGCCGGCGCCGCCGTGGAGCGCATCGGATCCACCCAGGCCCTGCAGCACGTCGTCTCCGCC
>DATKNM010000207.1:0-2429 GCA_035541335.1 Binatia bacterium | reverse complement strand
GTGCAGTTCCTGAACCAATGTGCTAAACAGCGACTCGGGATCCGCGCCGCAGAGTGCGCGGGCGAAAGCCGGGTCTCCCATCAGGCATCTGGCGAGGAAGGGGCTGTTGCCAAAGACCGATTCCAGCAAGCGATGCCCGGTCGGATCCGCGGCGATCTCCGCCAGTCCATCGTCTCCAGCCTGTGCCAGCAACATTTCAGCCCGGCGCGGGTCGCCGGCTTCCGGCAGCGGCCGGTCGGCCAGGAGGCTGAGGAAAGTCGGCATGGTGAGAGGGTTCGGTGGGGTGATTGCTGTCGCAGCGGCGGTTGGGGGTGAGACTGCTGGAGCCCTGGCGGGCGGTCAAGCGGTACGGTTGCGCGGGATTTTCCACCTTTGATCCGGCGCACCACCAAGATCCTGCTCGAGCTGCTGGCCTTCTGCCTCGCCGGGATCGCCCTGCTGGTGGGCTTCCTCGCCTGGCGTTTGACCTACGAGGGTCCGATCCACATCCGGTTCCTGGCGCCGTATGTCGAGCATGCGCTCAGTGAATCCAATTCCGATTTCCGCGTGAGCATCGAGGATGTCGTGCTGGCATGGGCCGGCTGGCCGCGCGGCCTCGACCTGCGCGCGGTCAATCTCCAGGTCCGCGACCGGCGCGACCGCGATCTTGCCGTCTTGCCGGACGTTTCCATCACCCTGAGTGCAAGGGCGATGCTGCATGGCTTCTTGATCGCACCATCGAAGATCGAGGCGCTGTCTCCCAACCTCAACCTGTTCCGCCGACGCGACGGCGAGTTGATGTTCGGCTTGCAGAAGTTGGATCAGCCGGCAGCCGACAACGCCGATGCGCAAGGGCCCACCATCGGGAAGGTGATCGACGATCTGCTGAACGATGACAATCCTAATCACCGTGCGAGCTACCTGCGCTCGGTCGCGATCCTGGACGCGGGCGTCACCGTGAACGATCGCGAGGCCGGCGTGAATTGGCGGGCCGAGCATGTGAACCTGGAGATCACGCGAAACGCCGACGGCATGCTGGGCGGTCGCGTGAGCGCCGCCTTGCCGCAATTCGGCGCACCCGAGCTTGCCACCGCCACCCTCACCATGGACCCGAAGTCCGGTAAGATCGACGTCGATGCCGCATTCCAGGGGCTGGACATGGCGACGCTCGGCCTGATCGAGCCGAGCCTGACCGATCTCTCCGCCTCAAATGTCATCCTGAGCGGCCGATTCGCCCTGCATCTCGACACCGACGGCACGGTCGCGCCGATCGAGTTCCAGGTGAATACCGCCGACGGGTTGCTGAACCTGCCGGACCGCATGAAGCAGCCGCTGCCGATCAAGCTGATGCAGGCGAACGGCGTGGTCGATTTCGCCCATGACCTGCTCCATCTCGAGAAGCTCGCGCTCGACATCGGCGGCCCCACGATCGAGGTCACGGGCGATGTCGACGGGGCCTTCAACGGCAAGGCCGCCGATGGCGGGCAACCGCGCATCACGGTAGCGCTCGCCGCGAAGAAGTATCCGGCCGAGTGGATGGACCGCTACTGGCCCGCCGGCGCCGCCGAGAACACGCGCGCCTGGCTGGTACCCAACATCCCGAGCGGCATGGTCGAGAGCGTCAAGGCGGACATCGCCTTGCGCCTCCCCGGAAGCGACGGCGGCACGACCGTGCTCGAGCGCCTGAAGGGCGAGATGTCGACCAGCGGCCTCACGGTCCATTACCTGCGGCCGATGCCGCCGATCACCGACGGCACAGCCACCGCGACCTTCGACGCGAAGTCGTTCAACGCCAACATCACCGGCGGCCATGTAGGCGACATCAAGATCCAGAAGGGATATCTCCACATCACCGGGCTCGACGTCGAGGATCAGTTCATCAAGGTCGGCGGCGACGTCACCTCGTCGCTCCCCGATGCCTTGAAGCTGATCAACCATCCGCGGCTCGGCTACGCGAGCAAGCTCGGCCTGAAGCCGGAGAACAGCGGCGGCGACGCCCAGGCCTCGCTCGATTTCAGCTTTCCCGCCATCAATGCGCTGACCTTCGATCAGGTGAAGATCGGCGTCAACGCCGCGGTCCAGCACGTGGTCATGAAGCAGATCCGCTTCGGCCAGGACGTCACCGACGGCAATCTCACGCTGAAGCTCGACCAGAACGGAATGCTGGTGACCGGGCCGGTCACCTATGCCGGCGCGGCGCTGGACATCGCCTGGACCGAGGCGTTCGCCGACAAGGTCGATGTGCGGGAATCCTTCGCCGCCAAGGGCCGGACCTCCACCAGCAGCCGCGCCTTGGTCGGCTACGACTTCCGGCCCTGGGTCGATGGTCCCAGCGACGTTGCGCTGAAATACACGACGCATGACGACGGTCGCGGCCTCTTAGAGGCGAGCTTCGATTTGAAGGACGCGGTGCTCGCCATGGATTTCCTGAAGTGGCAGAAGCCGGCCGG
>DATKNM010000206.1:0-4677 GCA_035541335.1 Binatia bacterium | reverse complement strand
ACGTGGCGCGCGACCCCGCGGCAGTCCGCGCCCATGTCGGCTATGTGCCGCAATTGCTCTCCTCGGACGGCGCGCTGACCGCCTATGAGAACCTGCTGCTCTCGGCCCGGCTCTATCTCATTCCGCGCGCCGAGCGCGACGCCCGGATCCGCGCGGCGCTCGATCTCATGGGCCTGACCAGGTCCGCGGATTCGCTGGTCCAGGGCTTCTCCGGCGGCATGATCCGGCGGCTCGAGATCGCCCAGAGCATGCTGCATCACCCCTCCGTCCTCTTTATGGACGAGCCGACGGTCGGCCTCGATCCCGTGGCGCGGCGCAGCGTCTGGCAGCATGTGCGCGAACTGCCGGAGCGGTTCGGCACCACCATCCTGGTGACGACGCACTTGATGGACGAGGCGGACGAGCTCTGCCAGCGGATCGGCATCCTCCATGCCGGGCGGCTCGAGGAGGTCGGCACGCCGGCGGAGCTGAAGGCCCGGCTCGGCCCGGGCGCTACGCTCGACGACGTCTTCGTCCACATCACCGGGGCCGAGATCCAGGCCGGAGGCCATTACACCGATGTCCGACAAACCCGCCGCAGTATCCAGAGCCATAGCTGAGGAGCGCCGCGCCTCCGGCCCGGCGGGCTATGCGACCCAGATCTATGCGGTCGCCGCCGCCGAGCTCCGGAAGCTGCGCCATGACCCGACCGAGCTCCTCACGCGGGCGTTGCAGCCGGCGATCTGGCTGCTGCTGTTCGGCCAGGTCATGGCGCAGATTCGCGGCATCGCCAACGGCCGTTATCTCGATTTCCTGGCGCCCGGAATCCTGGCCCAGAGCGTCCTCTTCGCCGCGATCTTCTACGGCATCGCCGCGATATGGGAGCGCGACCTCGGCGTGCTGCACCGCTACATGGTGAGCCCGGCGCCGCGCACCGCCTTGGTGCTCGGCAAGGCCTTCTCCTCCGGCGCCCGCGGCCTCTCGCAGGGGGTGGTGATTTACGCCCTCGCTGCCGTGCTCGGCATCGCCCTCGACCTCCATCCGCTGAGCCTGGTCGGCGTCGCCGGCTTCATCGCCCTCGGCTCGGCGCTGTTCTCGACCTTCTCGCTCATCATCGCCTGCATCGTCCGCACTCGGGAACGCTTCATGGGCATCGGCCAGGTACTCACCATGCCGATCTTCTTCGCCAGCAACGCCATCTATCCCATCGACCTGATGCCCGACTGGCTGAAGGCGATCTCCTCGGCCAATCCGCTGACCTACGAGGTCGACGGCCTGCGCGACCTGATGCTCCAGGGCGGCACGAGCCGCTACGGGCTCGGCGTCGACTGCGCCGTGCTCCTGTTGACGACCGCGGTCCTGGTCCTCATTGCCGCCCGCATTTATCCGCGCATGACCGCGTGATCTCTCTTGTCCGATGACTGTTTCGTGACGCCCGGCCGTCCTTAACTTGTTATCAGCCCGCGAAACGGAAATCCGCAGAGCGCGGGGAAGATAGCGGCATGGGCCGCCTGCGGCCGACCTTTCAGCTGCCGGTTGCCGGTGCTAGGCTCTTTCCGAGACTATCGATAAACCGACGGGAGGACAGCCATGCCGGATACCGGTCATAAGAGCCAGGGCAAGAAGATCCTGATGCTGGTCGGCGACTTCACCGAGGAATACGAGATCTTCGTGTTCCAGCAGGCGATGGAGGCGGTCGGCCACACGGTGCACGTGGTCTGCCCGGACAAGAAGAAGGGCGACGTGCTCGCCACCTCGCTGCACGATTTCGAGGGGCACCAGACCTACACCGAGAAGCTCGGCCACAACTTCACCATCAACAAGACCTTCGCCGAGGTGAGGCCGGAGGAATACGACGCGGTCTATTGCGCCGGCGGCCGCGGCCCGGAATACATCCGCACCGACAAGCGGGTGCAAGGCTTCGTGCGCCACTTCCACGAGGCGAAGAAACCGATCTTCACCATCTGCCACGGCGTGCAGATCCTGGTCGCGGTCGATGGCGTCGTGCGCGGCAAGACGGTCGGCGCGCTCGCCGCCTGCGAGCCGGAGATCGCCTTGGCCGGCGGCACTTACATCGACCTGTCGCCGACCGACGTGCACGTCGACGGCACCATGGTCTCCGCCAAGGGATGGACCGCGCTCGCCGCCTTCATGCGGGAATGCCTCCGCGTGCTCGGCACCGAGATCCATCACGGGCCGGTGATGGCAAGCGCCGCGGCTCGGTGAGACGACGATTTTGAGCGTTTGACCGGGCCGGAACCGGCACCCTAATCTCCCGGCGTATTTTGCCGGGAGTAGTAGGTGATGCGGCTTCGACCGCGTGCGCTGTGTGGTCTTGCCTTCGTGGCGACACTGATTTGTGGCTGTTTGGTCCCGGTCACCCTTTGGGCCGACAACACCGCCGTCCCCACGACGACGGGGGGCGGCGCCGGATCGACCCCGCTCGATGCCTGCGCGGCGGCGTCGGATCGCCATGACGACGCTGCCGTCATCACGGCCTGCTCGAAGGCGCTGGATGCCGGGCAGCTGTCGGACAACGCGGCCGCTGGCGCGCTCACCAGCCGCGGGCTCGCCTTCTCACACAAGGGCGACTATCCGAAGGCGATCGACGACTTCGACCGCGCGCTCGCCTTGAAGCCGCAGACACCGGAGCTCCTCGCCATGCGCGGCTTCGCCTTCCTGCTCAATCGCGATTTCCAGCGCGCCGTCGATGACGCCAGCGCCGCCATCGGCCGCGCGCCGGATCGCGGCGACTACTACGGTCTCCGCGCCGACGCCTATGCCCAGAGCGGTGACGCGCGCGCGATCTCGGACTACGCCGAGGCGGTCCGGCTCGGCACGCTGCCGAATGTGGATGCGGCCGAGCGGCCGCTGCGCGAGGGCGTCGCCGCCTATCTGAAGGGCGATCCCGCCACCGCCGCCGAAGCATTCTCGCAGGTCCGCAACGCGGCGCCGGACGATCTGCGCGTGGTGCTGTGGCAGAACCTCGCCCTGCAGGCCGATCACCGCAATGCGGCGATGACCCTCGACACGGCCGCCGCGGCCATTGATCTCGAGAAATGGCCGGGTCCGCTGATCCGCTACTACCAGGGCCAGCTGCCCGAAACCGAGCTCGAGACCGCGGCCATCGATCCCGATCCTTCTGTCGCTAACCGCCACATCTGCGACGTCACCTTCTATGTCGCTGCGCGGGCGCTGATCGACGGCCAGGTCGGCGTCGCCAAGGAAGGATTCTCACGCGCGCCGCTCTTCTGCGCCAAGGGCTCGCTGGAATTCGATGCCGCCAAGGCCGAGCTGGTGTTGGCCGCCAATCTCGCCGGCAACACCACATCGACCGATCTCTTCGCCTGCCAGGATGCCGACAAGGCGGGCGACAATGACGGCGTCATCGCCGCCTGCGGCCGCGCGCTCGGCCATCCCGACATCGTCGACGCCTGGCGGTTCGGTGCGCTGACGCGACGCGCCAAGGCCTACAACCGCGCCGGCGAACCTCTGAAGGCGGTGGCCGATCTCGATGCTGCCGTCACCTTGCGCCCGGACGCCAGCGAGATCTACCGCACTCGCGGCCTCTATCGCCTCGATCTCGGCGAGACCGAGGGCGGACTCGCGGACCTCGCCTATGCTTTGACCCTGGAGCCGCAATCGATCGAGACCCGCGTGACACGAGGCTGGGCGTTCCAGGCGCTGGGCCGGACCGACCGCGCGCTCGCCGACTTCACCGCGGCGATTGCGCTCCAGCCGGACAATCCGCGACTCCTGCTCGGCCGCGGCGTGGTTGCCTATCTCGCCGGCGCGGATCAACCGGCGATGTCGGACTTCACCGCCGCGATCCGGGCGGCGCCGCAGGGCGCGCCCTATGCCGTGCTCTGGCTCACCCTGGCCGGCCTTCGCAGCCGGCAGGATCCCGGACAGGATCTCGCCGACGGTGCCGCCGTGCTCGATCCCGCCGCCTGGCCGGCGCCGGTGCTCGCCTTCGTCCAGGGGAAGATGACGGAGCAGGACCTTGCTTCCGCCGCCGCCGATCCCGATCCGGCCACCGCCGTCCGTCAGGATTGCGAGGCGGCGTTCTACAGCGGCGAGGCGGCGCGCATCGTCGGCGATGCCGCCGCCGCGCGGACCCGCCTGCAGCATGCTCGCGACGTCTGCTCGCCGGACAATCTCGAATACCGCGCCGCCGTGGCCGAGCTCGCGAAACTCAACTGAGGAAGAGGCAGTCTTGCCCGATCATTCCGCCGCCGAATACCACGTCTACGAGCCGAAAAGCGGACACGGCCTCGCCCACGACCCGTTGAACTCGATCGTCGCACCGCGGCCGATCGGCTGGATCTCCTCCCTCGACGCCGAGGGCCGGCGCAACCTCGCGCCCTACAGCTTCTTCAACCTCTACTCCTATCGCCCGCCCATCATCGGCTTCTGCTCCAACGGCTGGAAGGACAGCGTGCGCAACGTCAGGGAGACCGGAGAGTTCGTCTGGAACCTCGCGACCCGGGCGCTCGCCGAGCCGATGAACCTGACGAGCGCCGCTTTGCCGCACGGCGTCGATGAGTTCGACTTCGCGAAGCTGACGCCGGCGTCCTCGCGCCTCGTCAAGCCGCCCCGGGTCGCGGAGAGCCCGGTCGCCTTCGAGTGCAAGGTGACTCAGCAGGTCCGCCTGAAGAACGCCGCGGGCGAGGAGATCGATTCCTGGATCACCTTCGG
>DATKNM010000205.1:0-4190 GCA_035541335.1 Binatia bacterium | reverse complement strand
CACCGCGCCTTCCACCACATAGCCGGAATGGCGGCAGAGCCGTTCGACGAAGCGTCCGTCGCGCGGCATCATCTGGCGAAACAGCTTCAAGACCATCGCGCAGCGTCCCCACAGGCCGGTCCCGGCCTCACCGTGACAGTTTTGTGAAGCTTACGAGTTTTGCGAAGCCCTGCCTATGGGTCCATTCCGCGGAACGTCGGCGTGGGACGAGTTGGAGCTGGCGCCCCGTCAGCCGTAGGCCAAAGCGAGGCCCGGTCTGGCCCAGGGCATGGCGATCGCCTCGCCCTTGCCGGCGAGGGTGATATAGGCGGTCTTCCGATCGGCTCCGCCGAAGCAGATGTTGGTGGTGACGATGTCACCGGTCGGAACCTGCTCCAGGAGCTTCCCTTCCGGGCTGATCACCGAGATGCAGGCACTGACCAGCGTCGCGACGCAGATATTGCCCCCGGCTTCGACGGCGAGGCTGTCGAAGCGCTGGTAGCCGGGAAGACCGCAGACCAGGCGGCCGCCATGGAGCGCGAAGCCGGCATGGCGCTTCGGCCGGCCCGGCGCCTCCAGGTCGAAGGCCCAGAGCCGGCCGGTTTCGGTCTCCGCCGCATAGACCGTCTTCCCGTCCGGCGAGAGGCCGACGCCGTTCGGCGTGATCAGCGGATAGGCGACCTCGACGATGCGCGAGCCGTCGGCGAGGGCGTAATAGAGGCCGCCATTCATGCGATAGCGCGGATAGAACTTGCCGTAATCGGTGAAGTAGAAGCCGCCATGGACATCGAAGACGAGATCGTTCGGCCCGACCAGGTTGTGCTCGCCGCAGCGCGCATAGAGCACGCGGTGCTCACCGGTCTTCGGGTCCACGCGCTCGACCCAGCCGCCCGCATAGCCCTCCGGCACGCCGGCCGCGGTGCGGTTGACGCCGTCGATCTTGCGAAAGAGGAAGCCGGCGTTGTTGCAGACATAGAGCGCGCCGTCCGGCCCCCAGGCGAGGCCGTTGGGCCCGCCTTCGAGCCGGGCCACGATCTCGGTGCCGCCGTCGCGGATGCGGGTGATGGTGCGGCGCTCGATCTCGACGATCAGCAGCGATCCGTCGCGATCGACCACCGGGCCCTCGGGGAATTGCAGATCGGAAGCGAGGAGGGTGGCGGAGGGCGTCGCGGCTTGGGGCATCGAATCTACCGGATGCGGTCAGCGAGGGCCGGATCCTACACCGCGGCCGGAGATCGCGGATAGGGCGTGCCGATAGAAGGGGCGGGATCGCCGACGCACGATCCCGCCCTTCCCCCGAGATGGGCGCCCGGGGCGAGGGCGCCCGTGGTAGGCGTTATTTGCGCTTGCGCGCAGTGGCCTTCTTCTTCGGATCCTCGACCACGCGGATGGTCCAGAAATCGTCGGCGAGATTGCCGTCGAGCAGATAGGCATAGGGCATGGTGAAGTAGCCCTTCATGCCCCAATTGGTGCCCCAGGAGTTGCGCACCTTGAAGCGCTGCGTCGCGTCGTCATAGCCGACCGCGACCACGGCGTGGCCGCCCAGCACTTTCTCGGTCGCCGGCGACGGCATAGGCACCACGCCCGACTTCGCCACCGCCTGGGATTCGAAGCTGTCATAGACGGTGAAGCCGAAGACGAACGGATAACCCGAGGCGAGGCAGCCCTTCATCTCGGAGAGCGTGCGCGCCACCCGTGAATAGCTGAGGGCCTGGTTGCGCTTCGCCTCGGTGAAGGCCGACTTCGAGGGCTTGTCGCGGAAGTCGTTGATCTTGTAAGGCCAGGTGGTCTCGGAGCAGACGCCCTGCTTGGCGATGCTCTTGATCCCGTCCCGGATCATGGCGCCGCTGTCGGACTGGATCGTGCCTTCCATGGCGCGTTCGTTGTAGTAGATGAAGAGCCGCGAGGGGATCCAGGCTTTCGCGCCGATGCCCTGTTTCAGGCGGTCGAACTCGAAGGCGGCGGAGATCGCGTTGCCGGTGCAGGAACCGAGGGCGCCCTGGTCGTAGACGACGGGGAAGCCGGCGGCGAGGTCCGCCTTCGGCGGCAGCTTGGCGACGACCGGCGGGGGCGCCGCATACATGTGATCGCGCGCATCCGGGAGATCCGGCATCCAGCCGTACCAGCTCTGGTGCGACTCTTTCTGGACTGTGCTCATGGTCTCTCCTCCTTTGCTGCAGGTGTTGCATCAGGATGGTCGTGTTGAAGGCCTCCATGGATTCGCAGACCGCTTTGGGCGTGTCTTTTGGTTTAGCCGATCCTCCTCCTAGAGCGCGGCTGCGTCTATGACGGTGGTCATACGCGGGATATGCCGCGCTGCACCGGCGCGAGGAGATGTGACGGTGCGCGCAGGACGCGCCCGTGTGAGTTGGCGAGAATTCGGTTACGATCGCCTAAGGCGCGGAGCCGTCACCCCTGCCGGGGAAACACCAGCCAGACCGCGCGCGGCGTGATGCCGACTTGCGCCGGCGTGACCCCGACGAAGTCGCCGTCGGACTGAATTTCCGCGCCATGCGGCTGGTGGATCTCGATCCGTGTCGCCGGCAGGATGCGAAAGCCCGGAACCCGCGGCAGGAATCCGAGCAGGAGCGCGAGCGCATAGATCGCGACAAAGATCCTGCTCGATCGCTCGAACAGGCAGACCTGGAGAATGGGGCTTTCCAGCCGCGCTTCCGGCGCACAGACGAACTTGCCGCCGTAATAATGGGCGTTTGCGACCACGACGGAAGCCGCCTCATAGGCGGTGCCGTCGACCAGCACCCGGAACCGGCCGATGCCGCCGCGGAGGAATTGCCGCAAGGTGGCGACGACATAGGCGCCCTTGCCCAGGGCGCGCTTCAGCGAGGGCGAAACCGTGGCGACGACCCGGGCATCGAAGCCGACCCCGGCCATGAGCGAGAATTTCCGGCCGTTGATCTCGCCGAGGCTGATCTGGCGCGGCTCGCCGTTGACGATCGTGCGCGCGATCTCCTTCGCGTCGTCGCCGAGGCCGATCTCCGCGGCAAGGACGTTCGCCGTTCCGCGCGGGATGATCGCCACGGGCGGCGATTCCGGGGTGAGGCCGTTCATCACCTCGTTGATCGTACCGTCGCCGCCGGAGACGACGATCCGGTCATAGTCGGACGCGGGCACCTGCGACGCCAGCTCCTGGGCATGGCCGCGCCGCAACGTTTCCCGCACGGCGATGCGGCAGCCCATCTCCTCCAGCTGGGCGAGGACCTTCGGCAGCAGGCCGGAGCGGCGGCCCGAGATCGGGTTGTGGATGACGAAGACGCGGCATTCCCCCGCCTTCCAGGCGTGGGACCCGCTGTGCGAGCGCTCCAGATGGGCAGTGGTGAGATTGATGGCGGGACTCCCGATCAGATGCACGCCCGACCGGGTGCCTGCCCGGCGGCGAAGACCAAAACCAGGATTTTGATCCAATAGGTTGCCGGCGTCACGCCCAAAACTCATCGGGCTCCCGGATCGCTCCGGGAGCCCGATGGCTCTTGGGGGCCTTACGCTACGCTCTTGGGGAAACTCAGCTGCAGCCGCTGGTCGAGCCGCAGGTGGTGCACTTCATGCAGGTACCGTTGCGGACCAGGGTGAAGTTGCCGCATTCGCCGCAGGAGTCGCCCTCGTAGCCCTTCATGCGGGCTTCGCGGATCTTGGCGAGGCGGTCATCGACGGCCCGGGCCACGGTCGCCCCGACGATGGCGCTTTCGGTGGCGGCGATCTCGGTCTCGACGGCGATGGCGACGCCGGCCGAGACCGGGGCGCCGTTCCGCTCCATCACCACCGGGCCATGACCATGGTGGTGGTCATGATCGTGATCATGCGCGAGGGCGGTGTTGCCGACGTTCTTGAAGAGCACCAGGTTCGAGGAGCGGAGATAGCCCGTGGACGCGAACTTCTTCACGTCGAGACCGCGCTCGCCCTTCTCCCGTGCGGTGGCCTCGGACTCGCCCGAGCCCATGGCGTCGAAGTCGAGGTCGGCGGGCTTCACGTGCGCAAGGTCGTTGCGGCCGAGATAGGAGACCGCGAGCTCCCGGAAGATGTAGTCCAGGATCGAGGTCGCCATCTTGATCGCATCGTTGCCCTCGACGATGCCGTTCGGCTCGAAGCGGGTGAAGGTGAAAGCCTCCACATACTCTTCCAGGGGCACCCCGTATTGCAGGCCGATCGAGATCGCGATGGCGAAGTTGTTCATCAGGCTGCGGAAGGCGGCGCCT
>DATKNM010000204.1:0-4993 GCA_035541335.1 Binatia bacterium | reverse complement strand
CAGGATCTTGCCGAGGTTGAGCAGGTTGCCGGCGATCTCGGCGGTCTCCACCTCGACCTCGGGGAGACTCATCTCCTTGGCGACGGCACGGGCGACCTGGGCGACGCGCGCCGAGTGCTGGGCGGCGAAGGGGTCGCGCTTGTCGACCACATCGACCAGGGTCTGCACCAGCTGGTTGAGGTTGCGGGCGCGGCGCTCCCGCTCGGTCACGAAATCGGTGATGTCGTCCTCGACGGTGAGCACGCCGGAGACGCCGCCGGCGGTGCCCTTCAGCGGGATATGCTCGGACTGCACCACCTTGGGCTTGCCGCCGGTCTCGACCGGCCCGTATTCGGTGATGGTGCGGTTCTCCTCCATCGCCTGGTGGTTGAGGCGGAGTGCGCGCTTCGCTGCGGCCGGCCCGAGCACGTTGGCGATCGGCTTCCCGATCATCTCCGGCGCCGCGATGCCGGCATCCTTCGCCGCCTGGCGATTGGCGAAGCGGTATTTGTCGTCCTTGTCGAGGATGAAGATGCTGGTCGGCTGACTGTCGGTCACCAGCTGGATCAGGTTCCGCTGCTCCTCGAAGCGCTGCGCCATCTGGGCGAACTGAAACGCAGCCTGCGAGGCGCGGCGCGATGAGCCGTAGTACCAGACCGCGGCGATGATCACCGCCAGCAGGCCGACGGTGAGCCAGAGCACGATGGCCAGCGTCTGGAACCTGGATTCCGCGGCGCCCAGCGCCTCCTCGTAGTTGACAGTATAGATGAGTATCCAAGGCACCGCGCTGAGGCTGCGCGAGGTCACCAGCACCGGCGTCCCCTGGTAGTCCTTCTTGTCGGTGGCGAAGCCGCCGGGATTCTGCGCGCCGAAGGCGGCGTCGAGATCGGTGACGTCGATGCCGAGCTGCAGCCGGAGCGGCTGCACCGGATGCGCCGGATCGTTGATCGGCGAGAGATAGGTGATCTTGCTGTCCTTCAGCTGCACCAGCACGGAACGGCCGCTGGACGTGGTCTCGCCCGGTTGGACGAGGCGCGGATAGAGCTCGTCGGCGACCTGCTTCACGCCGATCACCCGCGCGATCTCCACGGTCTGCGCGCCTTCCGACTGCGCGGCAAGCACCGGCACCATGAACGTCAGCGACGGCACGCCGGCGGAGTTCAGGGTGAGATCGCTGACCGCCTTCTGCCCCGGCGGCAGCGCCGAGACGAAGCTCTTCAGGTCGCCGTCGTAGGCCGGGGCGTTCGGCGAGGCGGCAAGCACGTTGCCCTTCTCGTCGATGATGATGATTCCGCCCAGCGCCGGCTGGGTCTCGTTCACGTCGAGATTGGTCTTGGTCTTCACCGAGAAACCGGCGCGATCGGCGCTGACGGTGATGATGCTGCGCAGGTATTCCTTCAGGCCCTCGACCTGGTCGGCCTGGCTGGCGTCGCCAGCGAGCTGGGCGATCTGCTGGACATAGACCTGCGCCGACTGATTCTGCGCGATGCCGAAGAGCTCGGCGAACTGCTGGTCGAACCAGCGGTTGATATCGGCGGCGCGGCTGTCGGCGACGATCCCCATGCGGATGCGCCATTCGGTCTTCGCCTGGTCGCGCTCCTGGTTGACGAACAGGTTGACCAGGTACATGCCGATCAGACCGATCAGCACCAGGACCGCGACCGGGAACCAGATCTTCCAGTCGAGCTTGCGCCCCGTCGAATCCTCGACGATCGAGAAGCGGGCTTCCGGTGCCGGCTGGGTGTCGCTGGGCAAGGCCCTCTCCTTCGTGATCGGTCGTACTCGAGCGGGGACGGAGAAAGGTCGCGGGGGACCCGGGCGGCCGCCCCCGCAGCGGCCCGGTTAACCATGTCTTCAGGCGAATGACCCTAGCATAAAGCCCAGCCGGTCAAAAAGCCCGGCAGATCAAGAGGCGAGCCGACCTTCCGTCTCGACGTTCGGCACGGCTCTGAATAGAATCGGGCGCGAGCGGGGACGACCGCCCGGCCGGAAGCCGGACCGAGGTTGAGGGGAAGCGTCGCAATGTCCGGCCATGTCTTTCGCAGCTTATCGGCACGGCGCGCCGGCCGCCGGACCCTATGGCTGGTCTTCGCCGCGGCGTTGAGTCTCGGCCATGTGTCCACTGCCGAGGCGCGATCCTATCCCGCCATCTTCGGCTCGAAAGAGATTCCGTCCGGCAATTGGGGCGTCAACAACAGCGTCGTCATGAACTGGGAGTCGATGCTGAAGCGCTGGCAGAATGGCGCGCCCTGCGAGAGCAGCACCTGCACCGCCAAACCCTGGCCGGCCTTGGTCGAGCAGGTGAAGGCGGCCGGCGATCCAATGGCGATGATCAAGGAAGCGAACAAGCTGATCAACGATCCTGCCCAGCATCCCTATCTCGAGGACATCAACAACTGGGGCAAGCAGGACTACTG
The DNA here is from genome assembly GCA_035541335.1 of Binatia bacterium. GTDB lineage: Bacteria > Pseudomonadota > Alphaproteobacteria > Dongiales > Dongiaceae > Dongia. The sequence goes on along the minus strand of DATKNM010000204.1, from coordinate 2,597 downwards.
GGCGACCGCCTTCCAATTCTTGAAGAAGAGTGGCGACTGCGAGGACTTCTCGATCGCGAAATACATGCTGCTGAAAGCGGCCGGGATCCCGGTCGAGAACATGCGCATCGTCGCGGTCCGGATCCGCAGCCTCGGCGGCATCGGCCATGCGATCCTGGTGGTCTACCAGGGCGACAAGGCGCTGGTGCTGGACAACCGCGTGGCGCCGGTGATGGACGAGAAGCTGGTCCGCGGCGAGTTCCAGCCGGCGATCTCGGTCAACGAGCAGTTCTGGTGGGTGCACCTGCCGGGGCGGTGATGCCCGGCGATGTGGTTGGAGCCTATCCCTTCGGCGCGTATTTCGCGAGGATGCGCTGCAGCGTGCGGCGATGCATGCGAAGGCGCCGCGCGGTCTCGGAGACATTGCGGTCGCACTGCTCATAGACCCGCTGGATATGCTCCCAGCGCACCCGGTCGGCCGTCATCGGTTGCTCCGGCGGCGGCGGCAGCGCGTCCTTGCGGTCGAGCAGGGCGGCTTCCACCTGGTCCGCGTCGGCGGGCTTCGGCAGGTAATCGACGGCGCCGGCCTTGATCGCCACCACGGCGGTCGCGATGTTGCCGTAGCCGGTCAGCATGACGACGCGACAGTCCTCGCGCGCCTTCCGGATCTCCGGCACGATGTCGAGGCCGCTGCCGTCGGTGAGGCGGAGATCGACCACGGCGTAATGCGGCGGCTCGGCCTTGGCGGCCGCGACCGCGGCTTCGACGCTCTCCGCCTGGATGACCTTGAAGCCGCGCTTCTCCATGGCCTGGGCGAGGCGCTGGCGATAGGGCGCGTCGTCATCGACGATCAGCAGGGTCCTGTCTGCCGGGGTGGTTCCTGCCGTGTCAGTCATGGTCCAGTGCTCCTTCGAATGCGCTGCGGGGCCAGGTTGCATGCACTTCCGCGCCCCCGAATGCGTTGTTGCTGAAACTCACCGATCCGCCGGACTTCTCGATCAGCTGCTGGGCGATGAAGATGCCGAGCCCCATATGATCCCCCGGTCGTTCCCCGGTCTTCGCCGCTCCGGACTTCTTCACCGATCCCTTCTTCGCTTCGGGGCCGCGCGAAAGATAGGGATCGCCGAGCCGGTCCAAGAGGTCGGGCGGGAAGCCGACGCCGTCGTCGCTGATGGTAACGCCGATCTTCGCCGCATTCCAGGTCAGCGCGATCTTCACCTCCTCGCGGGCGAACTCGATGGCATTCTGCAGCAGATTGCCGAGGCCGTGGATCAGCTCCGGCCGGCGCGGCACCATGGGTGGGACCGGATCGGCGGGATCCGGCGCCTCCTCGATGCGGAGCGCCACTTCGGGCCGGCGATGCGGCTCCGCCGCGAGCTCGATCAGCAGCGGCAGCGGCAGCTTGGCGAAATGGTCGGCGCTGGAATCCTCCGGCCGCCGCGAGAGCTCGGTCAGGATTTCCCGGCAGCGCTGGCTCTGGCTGACCAGGAGGTCGACGTCCGAGCGCAGCGGATTGTCCGGGGCGAGGTCGCGCTGCAGCTCCCGCGAGACCAGCGAGATGGTGCCGAGCGGGCTGCCGAGCTCATGTGCGGCGGCGGCGGCAAGCGCACCCAGCGAGGAGAGGCTCTGCTCGCGGTCGAGCGCCGCCTGCGCCGCCGCCAGCGCATCGGAGAGCCGGCGCGATTCCTGCGCCACGCGATAGACGTAGGAGGTGATGAAGATGACGGCGAGGCCGAGCGCGATCGCCAGCGCCGTGACGAAGTTCGGCGCGAGGTCGAGTCCTTCCTCGGACCAGGGCAGCGGCAGGTGGAAGACCGCGAGCGCGTTGATGAAGGTGATGGCGAGCGCCGCGAGACCCACCGTGCTGCGATAGCTCAAGGTGGTGGCCGAGACCGTAACCGGCGCCAGGATCAGGATCGCGAAGGGATTGTCCAACCCGCCGGTCAGGAACAGCAGCACCGAGAGCTGCAGCATGTCGAAGGCGAAGTAGAGCGCCGATTCGCGGTCGGTCAGCCGCGCCGAGGCGCTGCGCCGGAGCTGCGCCCCGGCGGTCACGGCCGCGAGCGCCGCCACGGTGCCCAATGTCCAGACCAGCGGCAGTGCATAGCCCATGGCGAAATGGACGAACAGCAGGGTCGAGAGCTGCCCGACGACGGCGATCCAGCGGATGAAGACGATGGTGCGGAGGCGGATGCGGCCGCGCTGGCGCGGCAGGCGTGCCGGCCGCACGGTCGCCGCGCCCGGTCCTGACGATGAAGGCCCGGCAGGAGAAGGGCCTGAAGGCTTGAAGGCGGCGTCCGTGCCGGAGAGTGCCATTCCGGGAATAGAACCGGGACGCCGCGGTTTTGCAAGCCTGCGGCGGATCGGCTAAGACAGTGCGGCAAGCTGCCGCTATGGTTCGTATCGTTTTGTTCCGGCGAGGAATTCCCCGTGTCTGAAATCGTCGTCGTGGAGGGGCTGGCGAAGCGCTTCGGCGCGGTCGCCGCGGTCGACGGGATCGGCTTCACGGTGAAACGCGGCGAGACCGTGGCCCTGCTCGGCGGCAACGGCGCCGGCAAGACCACCACCATCTCCATGCTGCTCGGCCTGCTGCGGCCGACCCGCGGCACGGTCCACCT
>DATKNM010000203.1:0-13123 GCA_035541335.1 Binatia bacterium | reverse complement strand
TCGCGACAAGGCGCATGCGGAAGCCGACGCGCAGCACCGCGAGGACCTGGCCCGGATGGCGGAGCAGCGCCAGATCGCCGCCGCCGAACAGAACAAGGCGATGCTCGCCTTGCTGGAGCAGAACACGCGCCTCACCGAGCTCACCCAGAAACTGAGCGAGCGCATCGAGACATTGACCCGCGACGTCCACGGCAGGCTCTGCACGCCGGAAGGCAGCGCGGGAACGGGGAACTGACCCCAGGGATCTGATCGGGGAGTTTATTCGTGCGCATCGTTCTGACCTGGGGCCTCGTCCTCGGCGCCATCGGTTTCATCGGTGGCTTCTTCGGGCCGATGATCTTCACGCGGGAGGCCAATCAGGGGCCGATGCTCGGCATCTTCATCACCGGGCCGCTGGGTTTCCTCTCGGGTGCTGCGATCGGGACCGCGATCGTGATGTTCCGCTGGCTCAGGTGACCCAGGAGTCGACCAAGCGTGGGGTGAACGAAACAGCCCCTCCGCCGGGGGAGACGGAGGGGCGAGGTCGAGACCATTGAGGCCGGTCGGTCGGGTGGGTACCGCGAATGCCGGCTCGAGGATGGCAGGGGCTGGGGACTGCCGCGCGCCGGAGAAAAATCCGCCGCGTCCGATTGGAACCAGCCATCCACCGAGCCAACACGGCCCGCTTCGATTGGTTCCTCCGATTCCCTGCGGTAGCGCTTTAGAAGGTAAACGCGCTGCCGATCGCAACGTTGAAGGCGTGGTAATCCTTCTGCTGATCGATCACGGCGTCGCCGCCGTCGGTGAACCACGTGTAGCCGATCTCGCCGTCCAGCGCGACACCGGGCGCCAGATCATAGTTCACCGTGCCGATCACCTGGTTGAGGATGCGGCTGCCGCCGGGGTCCGAGGCGAAGCTGAAGGCGCTTTCGCCGTTGTAATGGCCGTGGCTGCCCTGGATGCCGAAGGTCCAGGCGTCCATGGTGTAGGCGGCGCCGCCGCCCGCGATCCAGGCATCGTTGTCGTCGCCGCCGTTGTGATAGAACTCGAGCACGCCGCCGACGGAGAAATTGCCGAAGGTGAGATTGAGGTCGGTCTGGTAGGCCGAGCTCGCGCCGTCATTGCCGCCGGGGGTGTCGTTGAACGCCGCCTGCCAGGATCCACCGCCGCCCCAGTCGATGCCCCAATTGTCGCCCTGATAGCTGTAGGTGGCGTAGGCGGCGAAGCTGTGATGCGCGGTGCCGTGGGGGTTGCTCGGCGTGCCGGCGTTGTTGACGCCCTGCTGCGTGTAGTCCTCGGCATTGTTGTCGGGCGTGTAGCCGACAAGGAGCTGGAAGCCGCCGAAGTTCGGCGTGGTGTAGAGGATCGACTGCGAGTTGCCGAGCACATCGCTGCAGGTGGAGTTGGAGCCGATCGGATCGTTGGAGCCCCAGGCGTTCGGCGACCAGGCCGAGAAGTTGGAGGTCGCCCCCGGCGGCAGCACACAGTAGCCGCCGATGGCGTTGTCCTGCGAGCCGATCTGCACCTTGCCGAAGCCGCCGGACCAGTAGACGAAGGATTTGTCGATCTGGTCGCCGGCATTCTCGCCCTCGAGCTCGATATGCGCGCCGATGGTGAGGCCGTTGTCGAGGGTGGTCTCACCATTGAAGTGGACCTCGGCATTGTGGTTGAACGAGTCCGTGTTCCGCTCGTCGCCGAAGTGGTGTGCGCTCTTGTCGTCGAACACCCCCATATAGACGATGTTGAAGAAGCCGCCGACTTCGAGCTTGATGCCGTCGGAGGCCTCGGCCGCGCCCGCGAGCGAGGCGACACCGATGACCGCGGTGCTTCCGAGCAGCAGCTTCTTCATGGCCTTCCCCCGTGTTCCCCAGGAGATCCGTCACGCGCCGGTTAGAATATACCTGAAGCTGAGTCGCGAACAGTCCAGCCTTGAAAATGCGCGACCTTCCGTGAAAATTGCTCAAGATCAAGTTTGATGCTGCTGCAGGTGCGACGGCCTCAGGCGCGCGCTTGCGACTGCAAGTGACGGTTTTGAAGCAGAGAGGTGTGCTTGAAGATTGCGGGCCACGACATCCGGAAGCTGCGGCGGAGCGAGCTGCCGGAGGAGACGATGGCGCTGGCGCGTTTCATGATCGGCAAGGTCGTGGTCCGCGCGCTCCCGGAGGGCGTGCTCGCCGGCCGGATCGTCGAGACCGAGGCCTATATGGCAGACGATGCCGCCTGCCACGCCCATATCGGGATGACGCCGCGCAACCGCGCGCTGTTCCTCGCCCGCGGGCATGCCTATGTCTATCTCGCCTACGGTACGGCCTGGATGCTGAACGTGTCGAGTGCCGCGAAAGGCGAGGGCGCCGGCGTGCTGATCCGCGCCCTCGAGCCCATCGCCGGTCTCGATCTGATGGCGCTCCGCCGCGGCACCGGCAATCTCCGCGATCTGGCGCGCGGCCCGGGCCGGCTCGCCCAGGCCTTCGCCATCGATCGCAGCCTGGATGGGGTCGATCTCACCCGCGATCGGCGATTGTGGCTCGGCCGCGAGGCCGGGGCGCCGGAACGGATTTCGCAGGCAAAGATCGGTATCAGCACCCGCATCGGCCTCACCAAGGGCGCCCATTTGGAGCACCGATTTTATTTGAAGGGCAGTCGCTTCCTCAGCGGACCCGGTGCGCTCAATCGCTGAAGCGCAAGAAAATCACGCGTTTCCTCTGTCGTTCGCGGCTGCAACAAATAAGTTCAATCGAAAATTCGGAGGCGGCTCCAGCGCGCGCATGACTTCGGTGCTCGTCGCAACGTGACCCGACGTTGCAGCTAGCGGCTTGTCACCCGATGGCGATTTGTATTTAAGTAAGACAAATAGAAGAGACGGCCGCTGACGGCCGCAACAACGGGAGGCGTGGTTCCAGGCCATCTGGATCTTGCAGCACTGCGGCATACACGCCGCGCGGCATCGAACGACGATCGATCACTTCATTCTAAATTCTAAGCAACGACGCAATGGGAGGAGAACTGAGATGAAGCGTATCCTGTCGACCGGCATCGCACTCGGCTTGGCACTGGCCTTCACGGCTGGCGCGCATGCCGATGACAAGAAGACCTTGGCGTTCGTCGTCAACGTCCCCAGCGATTTCTGGAAGGCCGCCGAGGCCGGCGTGAAGAAGGCGCAGGCCGAGCTGCCGAACTACAACCTCGAACTGAAGTATCCCGAGCAGGGCGCCGCCGCCATCCAGGAGCGGCTGATGGACGACCTCATCGCCGGCGGCGTCGCCGGCATCATGGTGAGCGCGGTCGACCCGAAGACCGAGAGCGACTACCTGAACAAGGTCGGCAGCCAGATCGTGCTGTTCACCACCGACAGCGACGCGCCGCAGACCAGCCGCGTCGTCTATATCGGCTCCTCCAACGTGCTCGCCGGCCAGCAGGCCGGGCAGATCATGCTGAAGGCGATGCCGGACGGCGGGAAGTGCATGGGCTATGTCGGCCTGCTGGGCGCCGACAACGCCAAGGAGCGCATCCAGGGCGTCAAGGACACCATCAAGGGCTCGAAGATCGAGCTCGTCGATGTGCGCGGCGATGACGGCGACCAGACCCGTGCCAAGCGCAACGTCGAGGACACGCTGACCGCGCATCCCGAGATCAACTGCATGGTCGGGTTCTACTCGTACAACACGCCGCAGATCTACGCGGCGCTGAAGGATGCCGGCAAGCTGAACTCGATCAAGATCATCGGCTTCGACGGCGACCCGGTCACGTTGGGCGGCGTCAAGGAAGGCTCGATCGCCGGCACCGTGGTGCAGCAGCCGTTCGAATGGGCCTACCAGGGCATGAAGAACATGGCCAAGTTCATCGAGGGCGACAAGTCCTGGATCCCCGAGAACAAGCTGATGATCGTGCCCACCAAGATCATCGACCAGAGCAACGTCGATGCCTACAACACCGAGCAGGCGGGTTACCTGAAGTAAGGCTTCGGTCCCGATCCGGGGCCGACCTTGGAGAACTGGGCCGGCGCGGTCCTTCGACCGCGCCGGCCGCTTATTGAGTGGAACCGACCTCCAGCGAGAACCAAGCCGGCGGCGGGAACCAAATTGAGCCGGATTTGTTTGCAGCCGCGGCCGTTTCCTGCTTCCCTTTCAAGGCGGTGGCGGCCGTCGCGGGCGCTGCGCCCCGAGCATCGTTGAGCCCCCACAGGCGTTGAATATGGACCAGGCGACATCTCCGTTTCTCGAACTCGACGGCATCAGCAAGAGCTATCCCGGCGTCGCCGCGCTGAACGGCGTCAGCCTGAAGGTCGCGCGCGGCGAGATCGTCGGCCTGATCGGCGAGAACGGCGCCGGCAAGTCCACCCTGATGAAGGTGCTGGGCGGGGTGGTGGAGCCCAGCGCCGGCACGATCCGGATCGACGGCCAGGCCTATCCGCGCCTCACCGTCAGCGACGCCATCAAGAGCGGCATCGCCTTCGTGCACCAGGAACTGAACCTGTTCGAGAATCTCGACGTCGCCGCCAACGTCTTCATCGGCCGCGAGCCGCTGACCGGCGGGCCGTTGAAGCTGGTCGACCGCAAGGCGCTGCGCCGCCGCACCCAGCCGCTGCTCGACAAGCTCGGCGTCGATTTCGGCCCGGATACGCCGGTAGCCGCGCTCTCCCTGGCGCAGCGGCAGCTGCTGGAGATCGCCAAGGCGCTGTCGCTGGATGCGCGGCTGGTCATCATGGACGAGCCGACCTCGAGCCTCACTTTGACCGAGACCGCGCGGCTTCTCGCCGTGCTCAACGACCTGCGCCGCGACGGGGTCAGCATCATCTTCATCTCGCATCGCCTGAACGAGGTGAAGGCCTGCGTCGATCGCGTGGTCGTGCTGCGCGACGGGCGCATGGTCGGCGCGCTGCAGGGCGAGGGCATCCGGCCGGACGCGATGATCCGGCTGATGATCGGTCGCGATCTGAAGTCGCTCTACATCCCGCCCCAGGTGGCGCCCGGCGCGCCGGCGCTGGAGATCGAGAACGTCCGCACCGCGGCCTTCCCCGACCATCCGGTGAGCCTGACCCTGAAGCGCGGCGAGATCCTCGGTCTCGCCGGGCTGGTCGGCGCCGGACGGACCGAGCTTGCCTGCGCGGTCTTCGGCATCGACCGCGCGCTCGATGGCGGCGTCAAGATCGACGGCCAGCCGGCGACCATCCGCGAGCCCCGCGACGCCATCGCGCGCGGCATCTACCTGGTGCCGGAGGATCGCAAGCGCGCCGGCCTGCACCTCGACTTCTCGCTGACCGAGAACATCTCGCTGCCAGACCTGAAGCAGTATGCCAAGGGCAGCCTGATCAGCGCCGCGGCGGAGGAGAAGAATGCCGCGGAACAGAAACGGCGCCTCAACATCAAGGCTCCCGACATCGCCACCACGGCGGGGACGCTCTCCGGCGGCAACCAGCAGAAGATCGTGCTGGCGAAATGGCTGTCGATGAAGCCGAAGGCGATCATCTTCGACGAGCCGACGCGCGGCATCGACGTCGGGGCCAAGTCGGAAATCTACCAGCTGATGCGCAACCTCGCCGATTCCGGCGTTGCTGTGCTGATGATCTCCAGCGACATGGAGGAGGTGATCGGCGTCAGCGACCGCATGGCGGTGATGCACGAGGGCGCCATCAGCGGCTTCCTGGAGCGCAGCCAGTTCAGCGAGCACAACGTATTGCAGCTTGCCGTCGGCAAGACAGTGAATTGAGACGAGACCCATGCTGAAGAAAGATCTAGGCCTCTTCCTGCTCATCATCGTGGTCGGCGCCGTCGTGGCGTTCCTGAACCCGCGCTTCCTCTCCGGCCTCAACATCGCCAACACTGCGAACCTGATCGGCCTGTTCGGCCTGTTCGCCCTCGGCGAGGGCTTCGTCATCATCACCGGCGGCATCGACCTCTCGGTCGGCTCGATCTTCGCGCTGCTGGGCGTGATCTTCATGGACCTGCTCGGCAACTACAACCTGCCTTGGCCGCTGGCGGTGGTGATCATCGTCGCAGCCGGCATCGGTCTCGGCGTGATCCATGGCTTCCTCATCACCAAGATGAAGATGCAGCCTTTCGTCGTGACGCTGTGCGGCCTGCTGATCTATCGCGGCCTCGCGCGCTGGTACACCGACGACGGCACTGCCGGGTTCGCCTTCGGCCAGCAATTCCCGACCCTCGATTTCCTGACGACCGGCCGCGCCTTCGCCGTGCCCGGCAGTTTCCCGGGTATCCCCAACAGCTTCATCGCCTTCATCGTCGTGGCGATCATCATGGCGGTGGTGCTGCATCGCTCGGTCTTCGGGCGCTACCTGTTCGCGGTCGGCAAGAACGAGGAGGCCGCGCGCTATTCCGGCATCCGGTCCCAGGCGATCATCGCCGCGACCTACGTGCTCTGCAGCGGCCTCGCCGGCCTCTCGGCCATCTATCTCGCGATGTACACCCGGTCGATCTCGCCGGCCTCGCACGGAAACTTCTACGAGCTCTACGCGATCGCCGCGGCGGTGCTCGGCGGCTGCTCGCTCCGCGGCGGCGAGGGCTCGATCCTCGGCATCGTGCTGGGGGCGATCCTGCTGCAGATCCTGCAGAACCTGGTCAACCTGCTGGGAATCCCGAGCTCGCTCAACTTCGCGGTCATGGGCGGTGTCATCCTGATCGGCGTCATCGCCGACATGCAGCTGGTCGCGTACCGGAACCGCAAGGCCAACGAGAAGAAGCAGGTGCCTGCACCCGGCGCCGCGGCGCTCGGCCACGCGGCGGCGGGCGAGGAGAAGTAGCGGCGGCGAGGCTCTAGACCGCGTCCTTCACCAGCGGTGTCTGGTCGAGGATATAGCGGTTGAGGAGCGGGAGGCAGGCGCCGCCGACGGCGCGGGCGTTCTGTCCGACCTCACCTTCGACGATCGCCGGTGGCGCGATCCCTTCAAGGTCGAGCTCTGCCATCGCGGCGCGGGTCGCCTGGACGATGCGGCTGCGGACCGGCGGCGGGAAGCCGCCGTCGATGATGACGGCGGGAAAGTCGACGACCGAGCAGGCGGCGACGATGGCATGGGCCAGCGGCCGCGCGATCTCCGCGATCCAGCTATCGAGCTGCCGGCCGAAGCCGTCCCAGTCTTCCGGTTGCAGCCAGAGCGGCGAAGGATCGATGCCGGCTGCCTTCAGTCGGGATTCCAGCAGATAGATCGAGGCGGCATCGATCAGCTGGATCGGCTTCTTTCCCCCGGCAGGCACCGGCATGGAGCCGATGGCGCCGGCATTGCCGCCGCTGCCGGTGAAGACCGCGCCGTTGATCACCACGCCGCCGCCGACGAAGAAGCCGATGAAGAAGTAGAAGAAATCCTTGTAGGCGCTGCCCCGGCCGAACACGACTTCGGCAACGCAGGCCGAGGTGGCGTCGTTCTCCAGGAAGACCGGGAAGGGGAGGTCGGCCTCGAGCTGCGCCAGGAGGTCGAGGCCGCGCCAGGCATCCATTTGCTTCTGCGGTGCACCGACTTCCTCGGCCCAGTTCCAGAGCTCGAAGGGTGAGGCGATGCCGAGCCCGGCGATGCGCCGCCGCTGCGCCGGCGTGAACCGCTTCAGCACCGCGGCGATCTCCTTGCGGGCGAAAGCGAGAATGGCGTCGGGCAGGGGCCAGGCATAGTTCTTGCGCCGCGTTTCGCGCACTTGGCCCACGAAGTCCATCAGCACGAGATCGACGCTGCGCCGTCCGATCTTGAGGCCGAGGGAAAAGACGCCGTCGGCCGCCAGCGTCATCGGGATCGAAGGCTGGCCGACGCGCCCTCGCACCGGCGTGCCGCGGGCGAGGAGGCCTTCCTCCTCGAGCTTGCGTATGATGACGGAGGCCGTTTGCGGCGAGAGGCCGGTCAGGCGCGCAAGCTCGGCCTTGGCGAGCGCGCCGTGCCGGCGCACCAGCGAGAGCATGAGCTGCTCGTTGTGGACGCGCACGTCGGCCTGCTTCGATCCGCGGCCGTGCAGAGTGGCGCTCGAAGCGGTGCCCGGTTCCTTGACGACGACGTTGCTCACGCGATCCCGCTGTGCCGCGAGTTGCCCTGACTCCATTGATTTTCAAGGAGAATAATTAATAAATCAAGTATAGTTATCTATTGACGCACAACGCGTGCAATGTCTTGATAAAGTGGGAGTTGAAGGTGTCTCATCCTTCGGCTTTCTCGAAAAGAAACCGCGTCACGCGAAATAGCGGCCGCAATCCTTGGGAGGATTCCACGATGAAGAAGACTCTGCTCTCGTCTGCGCTTTTTGGGACGATCGGGGGTGCCCTCGTCCTGAGCCTCGGCTTCGGCACGTCTGCACAGGCCGCCGGCCCGGAGGCCTGCCTGATCACCAAGACCGATTCCAATCCGTTCTTCGTGAAGATGAAGGAAGGTGCCCAAAAGAAGGCCGACGAGCTCGGCATGACCTTGAAGGCATTCGCCGGCAAGATGGACGGCGACAACGAGAGTCAGGTCGCGGCGATCGAGACCTGCATCGCCGACGGCGCCAAGGGCATCCTGATCACGCCGTCCGACACCAAGGCGATCGTCTCCTCGGTGAAGGAGGCGCGTGACGCCGGCATCCTGGTGATCGCGCTCGACACCCCGCTGGAACCGATCGACGCGGCTGACGCGACCTTTGCCACGGACAATTTCGAGGCCGGCAAGCTGATCGGAGCCTGGGCGTTGAAGACGCTGGGCGACAAGGCGAAGGACGCGAAGATCGCGTTGCTCGACATCAACGTCAGCCAGCCGACCGTCGAGGTGCTGCGCGATCAGGGCTTCCTGACCGGCTTCGGCATCGACACCGTCGACATCCACAAGGACGGCGACGAGAAGGATCCCCGGATCGTCGGCAACGACGTCACCGACGGCAACGAGGAGGGCGGCCGCCGGGCGATGGAGAACCTTCTGCAGAAGGATCCCAATATCAACCTCGTTTACACGATCAACGAGCCGGCGGCGGCCGGCGCCTATGAAGCGCTGAAGGCGGCCGGCAAAGAGAAGGGCGTCACCATCGTCTCGGTCGATGGCGGCTGCCCGGGCGTGAAGAACGTGGCGGCCGGCATCATCGGCGCCACCTCGCAGCAGTACCCGCTGCTGATGGCCTCGATGGGCATCGAGGCGATCAAGGCGTTCGCCGACAGCGGCAAGAAGCCCGAGAAGACGCCGGGGCTCGACTTCTTCAACACCGGCGTCACGCTGATCACCGATCACCCGGTGGACGGCGTGCCTTCGATCGACACCAAGGAAGGCCTGAACAAGTGCTGGGGCTGAAGCCGGGCACTGGTGTCTGAGCGGCAAGTTCGACGGGCGTCTTCGATGATGGCGGGCGGTTGACCTTTGGGTTGACCGTCCCGCCGATCAGCACGACACTTGCAACAACGGGAGCGACCCGCGGCTGATCCCGAGGGCCGCCTCGCTGTTGCGTTCTGGGAGCGAAGCATGGCCGAGGCACAGGCGGAAACCCGGCAGGCGGCGGAGTACGAGAAGCACCTGGCGGAAGCCGATAACCGGGTCGCCTCGTTCGAAGAGCGCGGGCGGTCGCCGCTCGAACGTGCGCAACATTTCCTGCATTCCAGTCCATCATCGGTCCCGCTGCTGGTTCTGATCATTTCGATTGCCCTGTTCGGCATTGTCGACGGGCGCAAGTTCTTCTCGCCCTTCGCGCTGACCCTGATCCTGCAACAGGTGGCGATCGTCGGTATCGTCGGGGCGGCACAGACCCTCGTCATCCTGACGGCGGGCATCGACCTCTCGGTCGGCGCCATCCTGGTGCTGTGCTCGGTGGTGATGGGAAAGTTCAGCGTCAATTACGGGCTTCCGTCGGCCGTCGGCCTGGCGGCCGGGATGCTGCTGGGGTTGGCCTGTGGCGCCTTCAACGGATTCCTGGTGGCCCGGATCAAGCTGCCCCCCTTCATCGTGACGCTCGGGACCTGGCAGATCTACAGCGCCGCAAACTTCATCTACGCCGCCAACGAAACGATCCGCAGCCAGGACGTCGACGCCCAGGCGCCGATCCTGCACTTCTTCGCCAACAAGATCGAAATCGGGCAGGCGAACTTCACCTTCGCGGTCATCATGATGGTGCTGATTGCGTTCTTGCTGTGGTACGTGCTCAATCACACGGCCTGGGGTCGCCACGTCTATGCGATCGGCGACGACCCGGAGGCGGCGCGCCTCTCCGGTATCAACGTCAAGCGGAATCTGATCCAGGTCTATGCCGTGGCAGGCCTGATCTGCGCCTTCGCCGGCTGGGCGCTGATCGGGCGCATCGGCTCGGTGTCGCCGCTCGGCGGACAGAACGCCAATATCGAATCCATCACCGCAGCGGTGATCGGCGGCACGTCGCTGTTCGGCGGGCGGGGCTCGATCGTCGGCACCATGTTCGGGGCGCTGATCGTCGGCGTGTTTGGCCTGGGTTTGAGGCTGTGGGGCACGGATCCGCAGTGGACTTACCTCTCGGTCGGCGCGCTGATCATCATCGCCGTCGCGATCGACCAATGGATCCGAAAGGTGTCGGGATGAGCGAGGGAAAAGCGGTCGAGCCCATTCTCTACGCCCGCGGCGTCGTCAAGCATTTCGGGCGCGTGGTAGCCCTCAACGGCTGCGACTTCGATCTCTATCCCGGCGAGATCCTGGGCCTGATCGGCGACAACGGCGCCGGCAAGTCAACCCTGATCAAGGGGATCTGCGGCGCCATGAGCTTCGATGCCGGCGAGGTCTGGTTCCAAGGTCGGCAGGTTTCGTTCCGATCGCCGATGGAGGCGCGGGAGGCGGGGATCGAGACCGTCTACCAGACGCTGGCGCTGTCGCCGGCGCTCTCCATTGCGGACAACATGTTCCTCGGACGCGAGATTCGCAAACCGGGCCTGCTCGGGCAGGTTTTCCGAACGCTGGACCACGCGGAGATGGAGCGTCGGGCCCGGGACAAACTCTCTGAGATCGGCCTCCTCACCATCCAGAACATCGGTCAGGCGGTGGAGACATTGTCCGGCGGCCAGCGCCAGGGCGTGGCGGTGGCGCGCGCCGCTGCCTTCGGCTCGAAGGTCATCATCATGGACGAGCCGACCGCGGCGCTCGGCGTCAAGGAATCGCGCCGGGTGCTGGAGCTGATCCTGGATGTGAAGAAGCGCGGCATCTCCATCGTGCTGATCTCGCACAACATGCCGCACGTCTTCGAGGTCTCGGACCGCATCCACATCAACCGGCTTGGAAAGCGGCTCTGCGTGGTCGATCCCAAGGAGATCTCGATGTCGGACGCCGTCGCCATGATGACCGGGGCGAAGGCGCCGCCGGTCATGCCCGAGGCCGCCTAGCAGATACTTGACTCAGTCAACTATAGGTGCGAACCTCGCCTTGGGCAGGGCGAGGAGACTTCGCATGGCCATTCCATCGGCGCAGGATGAGCTGGAGCGGGACGTCGCCGCGGTCCGGCGGTTCAACCGGTTCTACACCCAGAAGATCGGCGTGCTGGACGAGGGCTGGCTGCGCAGCGCCTTCACGCTCACGGAGGCGCGCGTGCTCTATGAGATCGCCCATCGGGAGCCGGCGCCGAGCGCGACCGAGCTCGGCCGCGATCTCGCCCTCGATGCCGGCTATCTCAGCCGTATCCTGGCGGCGTTCGAAAAGAAGAAGCTGCTGAAGCGGACCCCGTCGCCGGAGGACGGGCGGCGCTACCATCTGGCGCTGACCGAGAAGGGGCGGAAGAGCTTCGCGCCGATGGAGGAAGAGACCCGGGCCGAGGTCGCGGCGCTGCTGCAGCGGATGCCGCCGTCGCGGCGCCACGCCTTGGTGCAGGCGATGGATACGATCGAAGTGGCGATGGCCGGGGACGGGGAGGCGCACGACGCCCGGCCGGAGATATCCTACGTCTTGCGCGGCCCGAAACCCGGCGATCTCGGCTGGATCGTGCATCGCCAGGGGCGGCTCTACGCCGAGGAATACGGCTGGACTGCGGAGTTCGAAGGATTCGCGGCCGAGATCGTCGCCGGTTTCTCGAAGCACTTCGATCCCGCGCGCGAGCGCTGCTGGATCGCCGAGCGCGGCGGCGCGGTCATCGGCTCGATCTTCCTGGTGAAGGAGAGCGAGACCACGGCCAAGCTGCGCCTGCTCTACGTCGATGCCTCCGCACGGGGGCTCGGGCTCGGCCGGAAGCTGGTGGAGGAATGCATCGCGCAGGCGCGTGCCTTCGGCTACCGCAAGCTCACGCTCTGGACCAACGACATTCTGGACGCGGCGCGCCACATCTACCTGTCCCAAGGCTTCCGCCTGGTGAAGGAGGAGAAACATCACTCCTTCGGCAAGGACCTGGTCGGGCAGTTCTGGGAGTTGAAGCTCTAGGCCGGAAGGCCGGCGCGCAGCAGTGCCTCGCGGTGATGGTCGCGGTCCTCCGGGCGCCGGTAGTGCAGGGTGCCGAGATGCGCCGCGGCGGTGAAGTCGGGCGTCAGCTTCAGCAGCTGCTCCGTATGGCGCTGTGCATCGCCGTTGCCGGCGGCGGCGTGGCTGGCGGCGAGCAGCGCGTGGTGCATCGCCTCCAGGGACGAGAGGCGGTTCAGGGAATCGATCGCGTCGCTGTAGCGCCGGGCGACGAAATAGGCGCGGCCCAGGTGGTTCCAGAAGCGCGCCGGATGGTAGGGGTTGAGCCGCATCGCCTTGCGGATCCAGTCGATGCCTTCGTCGGCTTGGCCGAGCCAGGTCAGCAGCTCGCCCTGCTGCACGACGATGAGGTCGTCGTTGGGATTGAGGTTGAGGGCGCGCTCCTGGTGATAGGCGGCCTTGTCGAGATCGTCGCGGGCGATGGCGATCGCGGCGGAGATCCGATGCACGTCGCTGTCGCTGTCGTCGAGCGCCGCCGCCCGGCCAAGCTCGGCGAGCACCTCGTTCCAGGTCCCGTCACGGTCGGTGCAATAGCCGTTGCTCCAGGATTGGCCGAGAATGCAGGCGCGCCAGGCCCGGGCATGGGCGTAGCGGGGGTCGATCTCGATCGCCCGGTCGACCATGGCAAGAGCCTTTGCATTGTCGTCGCGGGTCGAGCGATGGTGAAGCAGGCGGGCGGTCATCGCGCATTCGAACGCCGCCATGCTGGAGGTCGGCTTGTGCTCGGCGCGGGCACGGGTCGCGGCCTCGATCCGACCCGGCAGGATCGAGGCGATGGTGGAGGTGAGCTCGTCCTGC
>DATKNM010000202.1:0-3704 GCA_035541335.1 Binatia bacterium | reverse complement strand
GCCGATGACCATCGCCGACGAACCCATCCGCCCCGAGCCCGAAGCCTTGCTCCGGGAAGCCGGCCACGCCGGGCGCGGCCGGCTCAAGATCTACCTCGGCATGGCGCCGGGGGTCGGCAAGACCTACGCCATGCTGGAGGGGGCGCGCCAGGCCCAGGCCGCCGGTCGCAATGTCCTCGTCGGCGTGGTCGAGACCCACGGCCGCTCCGAGACCGCGGCGCTGACGCAAGGGTTGGAATTGCTGCCGCGCCGGCAGATCGCGCATCGCGGGCATACGCTGGAGGAGTTCGACCTGGCGGCCGCCCTGGCGCGCCGGCCCGGCCTCATCTTGGTCGATGAGCTCGCCCATACCAACGCCCCCGACTGCCTCCACCCGAAGCGCTGGCAGGACGTCCAGGAGCTGCTGTTCGCCGGGATCGACGTCCACACGACGCTGAACGTCCAGCATCTCGAGAGCTTGAACGACGTCGTCGCCCGCATCACCGGCGTGCGGGTGCGGGAGACCGTGCCGGACAAGCTGCTGGAGCAGGCCGACGAGGTCGAGCTCGTGGACCTGACGCCGACCGAGCTGGTCGATCGCCTGCACCAGGGCAAGGTCTATGCGCCGGAGCTCGCCGGCCGTGCGCTGGAGAAGTTCTTCAATCCCGGCAATCTCGCCGCCCTGCGCGAGCTCGCTTTGCGCCGCACCGCCGACCGGGTCGACGACCAGGTGATCGGCTACATGCGGGCGCACGGCATCGAGGGGCCGTGGCCGGTCAATGAGCGGATCCTGGTCTGCATCGGCCGCGATCCGGCCAGCATGCTGGCGGTGCGCGCCGGCCGCCGCCTCGCCGACCAGCTGCAGGCGCCCTGGATCGCGCTCCACATCGAGCGCCCGAACGCGCCGCTGGCGGCGCCCGGCGAGGCCGATGCGGCGGAGGCGGCCCTGAAGGCGGCGACCGATCTCGGCGCGCGGGTCGAGCGCGTCGCCGGCCACGATCTCCCCGGCGAGATCCTGCGCTTCGCCCGGCGAAACAACATCTCGCAGATCGTGATCAGCCGCTCGCGCTCGAGCTGGGTGAAGGAGATCCTGCGCCGCTCGCTGCCCCACGAGCTGGTCCGCCGCAGCAACGGCATCGCCGTGCACGTCCTGACCCAGGGCGCGGCGGCCGGCGGAACGGCATGGCGCCCGCACCTGCCGGCGCGCTGGCAGCCCTGGGTCGCGATGCTCGGCGCCTTCGTCGTCACCGTGCTCGCCGGCGAGACGATTCCCGATCTCAACCGGCCCGGCAACATGTCGACCCTGTTCATGGCGGTCGTCATGTTCCTGGCGATCAACTACGGCCGCGTGGTCGCCGGCATCGCATCGGTGCTCGCCTTCCTGACCTACAACTTCTTCTTCCTCGACCCGGTGCTCGACTTCCATATCGCCCATGCGGTCGATTTGGTGACCCTGCTGATCTTCCTGATCGGCGCCGTCGTGACCGGCTCGCTGGCCGGGCGGGTGAGGGACCAGGCCGAGGCGGCCCAGTCCCGGATCAAGGCCATGCGCACGCTCTACGACTTCTCGCGGCGCCTCGGCGCCACCTTCCGGCGCGACGACCTGCTGCACGCGGTGGCGATCCACGCCAACCGCGTCGCCGACCGCCAGGCCATGGTGATGCTCGCCGATGGCGCGGAGCTCGAGATCAACCACTCCTGGCCGCCGGAGGACACGCTGGAGCCCGCCGCCTGGGCGGCGGCGCGCTGGGCGCGCGAGCATGCCGAGCCGGCCGGCTTCGGCACCGACACGATGCCGAACGCGGAATGGCACTTCCGGCCGATCCGCACCAAGGACTCGGTCATCGGGGTGATCGGCATCCGGCGCAACCGCGAGGAGCGGGCGCCCCAGCCGGAAATGCTGCGCACGCTCGACGCTGTGCTCGACCAGGCGGCGGTCGCGATCGAGCGCATCGAATATGCCGCCGAGGCCGCCAAGGTCGAGGCCCTCGACGCCACCGACCGGCTGCGCGGCGCGCTGCTCTCGTCGATTTCCCACGATCTCCGCACGCCGCTGACCTCGATCCTCGGCTCGGTCACCACCTTGCGCCAGCAGGGCGGGCAGCTGAACGAGGCGATGCGCGGCGAGCTCCTGGCGACCATCGAGGAGGAGGCCGAGCGCCTCGACCGCTTCGTCGCCGACCTCCTCAACATGACACGGCTGGAATCCGGCGCGCTGGAGACCAAGGCGGACTGGATCGACGTCACCGATCTGGTGGATTCGGCGCTGCGCCGGATCGCGCGACGGCCGCGGGCCGAGCTGGTGCGCCGCCGGATCGCCGGCGACCTGCCGCTGATCAAGGCGGATTTCGTGCTGCTGGAGACCGTGCTGGTCAACCTGATCGACAACGCGCTGAAGCACGCCGAAGGCGCCACGGCGATCGAGGTCGGCGCGCGTCCGGTCGGCGGGCGGCTGGAGATCGCCGTCACCGACGACGGCGATGGCATTTCGCCCGAAGCCCTGCCGCATCTCTTCGACAAGTTCTATCGCGGCGACCGCTCCGACACCGGGCGCGCCGGCGCCGGGCTCGGCCTCTCGATCTGTAAGGGTCTGGTCGAGGCGATGGGCGGCGGGATCGCGGTCGAGAGCCCCCCGCACGGTCCCGCGGCAGGCGGCCACGGCGCACGCTTCGCGCTGGACTTCGCGGTGCCGCCGCAACCGACCGCGGTCGAGATCGAGGACTGAGGGCGAGCATGGCGAACGACAGCGCGCGGGTCCTGGTCGTGGACGACGAGCCGCAGATCCTGCGGTTCCTGCGCGCCAGCCTCGCCGCCAGCGGCTTCGAGGTGCTGGAGGCCGCCAACGGCGCCGAGGCCCTGAAGCGGGCGGCCGCCGATGCGCCGGATGTGGTCGTCCTCGATCTCGGCCTTCCCGACATGGACGGAAAGGCGGTGATCAAGGCGCTGCGCGACTGGTCGGAAGTGCCGATCATCGTGCTGTCGGCCCGCGCCCGGGAGGCGGAGAAGGTCGAGGCCCTCGACCTCGGCGCCGACGACTACGTCAACAAGCCGTTCGGCATCGGCGAGCTGCTGGCGCGACTGCGGGCGGCGCTTCGCCACCGCATGCGGCGCCAGGGGGAGACGCCGCTGGTGAAGGCGGGCGACCTCCGCATCGACATCGCCCGCCACAAGGTGATGCGCAATGAGGCCGAGATCCACCTGACGCCGAAGGAGTTCGAGCTCCTGAAGGTGCTGGCCCAGAACGCCGGCAAAGTGGTGACCCATCGTCAGCTGCTGGAGGACGTCTGGGGTCCTGCCCATCTCGGCGACACGGCTTATCTCCGAGTTTTCGTCGGCCAGCTCCGTCGGAAGATCGACACCGACGGCCCCTCGCTGATCGAGAACGCCGCTGGCGTCGGCTATCGCCTGCGGGACGAGGGCTAGTTCCCCGCCGATCGAGCCGGCCGATTGTCAGGCTGGGGAGGGGGTGGTAGCGTAACCGTCATCGTCCTGACCCACCGCGCGCCGGTCCCGAGTTGGGGGAGCCAGGCCGGAACGATCCACGGGTAACGTGTCGCGGGAGCCGGGCGATGGCCTCAAACAGGGAGACATAAGGACATGCGGAGAACAGTCGCCTGGCTCGCAGCCTTGGCTGCTTTCGCCAGTCTCGGCACGATGGCCGACCGGACCGTCGCCGAAGCCGATACCATCACCATCGCGCACTCGACCTGGGTCGGCTACGGCCC
>DATKNM010000201.1:0-7200 GCA_035541335.1 Binatia bacterium | reverse complement strand
CTACAACTACACCGCCGACCCGCTGGCGGCCTGGGTCACCGTGATCGTGATGGACGTCTGGCATTGGACCCCGCTGGTCGCCCTGCTCGCCTATGCCGGCCTCCGCGCCATTCCCGACGCCTATTACCAGGCGGCGCAGATCGACGGCGCCTCGGCCTGGGCCGTCTTCCGCTACATCCAGCTGCCGAAGCTGCGCGGTGTGCTGCTGATCGCCCTGCTGCTGCGCTTCATGGACAGCTTCATGATCTATACCGAGCCCTTCGTGCTGACCGGCGGCGGTCCCGGCAACTCGACGACGTTCCTCAGCCAGTATCTCGCGACCCTGGCGGTGGGCCAGTTCGACCTCGGTCCCGCCGCAGCCTTCTCGATCGTCTACTTCCTGATCGTGCTGCTGTTCTGCTTCGTGTTCTACACGGCGCTGCAGAATGTCGGCCGATCGCGCCCCGCGTCCTGACGACGGAGACGATGATGGTTCGACGCTCCCTGGCGCTCGCGATCTACTTCTTCCTGCTGCTGCTGCCGATCTACTGGCTGGTGAACATGGCGCTGAAGACCAACGAGGACATCCTCGGCGCCTTCACCTATTGGCCGCACCATCCGACCCTCGCCAACTTCCTGACCGTGCTGACGGAGCCCGGCTGGTACGGCAGCATCATCAACTCGATCGAATACGCGGTCCTCAACACGGTGCTGTCGGTGCTGGTCGCGCTGCCGGCGGCCTATGCCTTCTCGCGCTACAACTTCCTCGGCGACAAGCACATGTTCTTCTGGCTGCTGACCAACCGCATGGCGCCGCCGGCGGTGTTCCTGTTGCCGTTCTTCGAGCTCTACCAGACCATCAATCTGTTCGACACGCCCTGGGCGGTCGCCCTCTCGCACATGCTGTTCAACGTGCCGCTGGCGGTCTGGATCCTGGAAGGCTTCATGTCCGGCGTGCCGCGCGAGATCGACGAGATGGCGGCGATCGACGGCTACAGCCTGCCGAAGTTCTTCGTGAAGGTGTTCGTGCCGCTGATCCGCTCCGGCATCGGCGTCACCGCCTTCTTCTGCTTCATGTTCAGCTGGGTCGAGCTCCTGCTGGCGCGCACCTTGACCTCGGTCAACGCCAAGCCGATCGCCGCGACCATGACCCGCACGGTCAGCGCCGCCGGCATCGACTGGGGCGTGCTGGCCGCGGCCGGCGTCGTGACGCTCGTTCCCGGCGTGCTCGTCATCTACTTCGTCCGCAACTACATCGCCAAGGGCTTCGCCCTCGGCCGGGTCTGATCGGAGGCAGCCGCAATGGAAGGCGCACAGGGTCTGGACTGGATGGCGTGGACGGCGCCGACGGCGGCGTTCTTCGTCGTGATCGCGCTGATGCTGATCGGCATGACGGCCTGGGGCGTGCTGCAGCCCTCGGCGCCGCACAAGGGCTTCCTGCCGATCGTCACCACCCGCGGCGACCGGCTGTTCATCGGCCTGCTGACGGCGGCCTATATCCATCTCGCCTGGCTCTACTTCACCGAGGACCTGCTGTGGATCGCCTCCGGCATCGCGCTGGTCGTGCTCGGGATCGTGATGCGCTGGGGGTAACGGGAGACAACGGTTTCACATGCCGGCTTCGTCGGGCCGAACCTTCCTGCCCGCGGAGATCAACCACCGGCTCAACAAAAGGGAAGGCGATGGGAGCGAAGCTATGAGCGACAAGCAGGTAAGGCCCGTCAGTCGGCGGCGGGTGCTGAAGGGGGCCGGGATGCTGGCCGCCGGCAGCGCGGTCGGAGGGCTGCTGTGGCCGATCCGGAGGGCGAACGCCGACCAGATGGCGGCGGCGCAGAAGTGGGTGGACAGCGAGTTCCAGCCCTCCACCCTCTCCAAAGACGACCAGATGAAGGAGATGGAGTTCTTCATCAAGGCCGCCGAGCCCTATAAGGGCAAGGAGATCGTCGTGGTGTCGGAGACCATCGACACCCATGTCTATGAATCGAAGACCCTGGCGCAGGCCTTCCGGGAGATCACCGGAATCAACCTGAAGCACGACTACATCCAGGAAGGCGATCTGGTCGAGAAGATGCAGACGCAGATGCAATCGGGCAAGAGCGTCTACGACATGTATGTCAACGACTCCGACTGCATCGGGACGCACTTCCGCTACGGCGAGTCGGTGCCGCTCTCCGACTTCATGGCGGGCGAAGGCAAGGACGTCACCCTGGCCTCGCTCGATGTCGACGACTTCATCGGCAAGAGCTTCACCACCGCGCCGGACGGCAAGCTCTACCAGCTGCCGGACCAGCAGTTCGCCAACCTCTACTGGTTCCGTGCCGACTGGTTCGACCGCGAGGACCTGAAGAACCAGTTCAAGGCCAAGTACGGCTACGAGCTGGGCGTGCCGATCAACTGGACGGCCTATGAGGAGATCGCCAACTTCTTCACCAACGACGTGAAGACGATCGACGGCGTCCGGGTCTACGGCCACATGGACTACGGCAAGAAGGATCCGTCGCTCGGCTGGCGGTTCACCGATGCCTGGCTTTCCATGGCCGGAGAGGCGGATATCGGGCATCCGAACGGCCTGCCCGTCGACGAATGGGGCATCCGCGTCGCCGACGACAAGTGCACGCCGGTCGGCGCATCGGTCAGCCGCGGCGGCGGCGCCAACAGCCCGGCGGCCGTCTATGCCCTGACCAAGTACATCGAGTGGCTGCACAAGTACGCGCCGCCCGAGGCGACCGGCATGACCTTCTCCGAGGCCGGCCCGATCCCCGGCCAGGGCACGATCGCCCAGCAGATCTTCTGGTACACGGCGTTCACCGCCTCCTCGATCAAGCCGGACCTTCCGGTGATGAACAAGGACGGCACGCCGAAATGGCGCATGGCTCCGGCGCCGCACGGTCCGTACTGGAAGGACGGCATGCAGAACGGCTACCAGGACGTGGGTTCCTGGACCATGCTGAAATCGACGCCGGTCGAGCGTCGCAAGCCGGCCTGGCTCTACGCCCAGTTCTGCGTCTGCAAGACGACCTCGCTGAAGAAGACCCTGGTCGGCCTGACCCCGATCCGCCAGTCCGACATCATGAGCCAGGCGATGACCGACATCGCGCCCAAGCTCGGCGGCTTCGTCGAGTTCTACCGCAGCCCGGCGCGCGTCGCCTGGTCGCCGACCGGAACCAACGTGCCCGACTATCCGAAGCTGGCGCAGCTCTGGTGGCCGAACGTGGCTTCCGCGGTCACCGGCGAGAAAACGCCGCAGCAGGCCATGGACAACCTTGCCAAGGAAATGGACAAGGTCATGGCCCGTCTGCAGCGTGCCGGCATGGCGCAATGCGCACCGAAGCTGAACCCGGAGAAGGACCCGAACGAGTGGCTCAGCGACAAGGAAGCGCCCTGGAAGAAGCTCGCCGATGAGAATCCGAAGGGCGAAACCGTGGCCTACAACAGCCTGCTCCAGGCCTGGAAAGAAGGCCGCGTTCGGTAGTTGAATCCTCGACGAGGCCCGGTCAGCATCCTCCCTGGCTGACCGGGCCTTTTTCTTTGGAGTCTCATCGATGCGAGTCCTGTTCCGTTGCGATCCTGCGCTGGAGGCCGTGCTGCCGCGGCCGGAGCCGGCAAAGCAGGGCCTGCCCGACTGGCTGAAGCGGGCGCCGATGGAGGCCTTCTCCGAGTTCCACGGCCGCGACATCCGCACCGTCAAGCAATGCCCGCCTTTCGTCGATGCCATGACCGCCGGCTTCCTCATTCCGCTTCCCTGCGACGTCCGTTGCGACAAGGGCACCTTCACCTGGGACTGGGACCTGCCGCAGCCGAGCACTCCGGAGCAGACCCGCGCGCCGCTTAATTTCCATGTCGCCGCGCAACTGACCGGCACGCCGCTCGCGCAAGGGGAGCGTCCCGCGATCAAGTTCAACAGCTTCTGGACCATCGAACTCGAGCCCGGCTGGTCGCTGCTGGCGACGCATCCGATCAATCGCTTCGACCTGCCGTTCCGGACCTTGACCGGCCTCATCGACAGCGACCGGTTCCACGAGATCGGCATCTTCTTCCCGGCACTCTGGACCGATCCCGACTATGTCGGCGTGCTGCCGAAGGGCCTGCCGGTGGTGCAATGCATTCCCGTGAAGCGCGAGGCGCTGGAGCTTTCATTCGAGTCCATGAACGCCGAGCAGCTCGCCCGCTTCAGCACGACCTCGCAGGAGATCCTGGGCGAGCCCGGCATTTATAAGAGCCGGTTCCGCGCCAAGCGCGGCGGGTAGCCACCTTTACGTCCGCAGCCCCGTTCCAGGGTCCGTCAAGGTGAACTAACCCTCTGACAATGAACGCTGAAGTGCCACCGGCGGGGGCCGAACCGATTCTTCATTTCGTCAAGGTCCGGTCAAGGTTGGCGGGTGGGGTTCG
The DNA here is from genome assembly GCA_035541335.1 of Binatia bacterium. Taxonomy (GTDB): domain Bacteria; phylum Pseudomonadota; class Alphaproteobacteria; order Dongiales; family Dongiaceae; genus Dongia. The sequence goes on along the minus strand of DATKNM010000201.1, from coordinate 2,832 downwards.
GGTGAGATTATAGCGCATTTGCGGTCATGCGACAATCTTTGCGCGAGAATTCGCATGCAAATTCGCCGCAGCGAATTCTGCGCTAGACCCGATCCATCGACTCCAGCAGGCAGACCTCGCCGTCGCCGATCTCGATCTGGATGGTCGGGTGATGGATCTTGAAGCGGCGGTCGAGATCGTGGCCGAGCCGCGCCAGGAAGGCGTCGCCCGGATGGCCGTTGCGCATGATGAGATGCACGGTCAGCGCGTTCTCCGTGGTGCTCATCGCCCAGATGTGGAGGTCGTGCACCCGCGCAACCTCGGGCAGGGATTCGAGATGCTTCCTGATGTCGGCGAGAGCGATGCCGGAGGGCACCGCATCCATGCTGAGCTGGAAGGATTCCCTGAGCAGGTTCCAGGTGCCCCAGACGATGACGACGGCAATCAGCAGGCTCGCGGTCGGATCGACCCAGGTCCAGCCGGTGAAGACGATGACGGCGCCCGCCGCCACCACGCCGACCGAGACACCGGCATCGGCGACCAGATGCAGGAAGGCGCCGCGGATGTTGAGGTCGCCCTCGCGGCCGGCGATCAGCAGCCAGGCCGAGACACCGTTGATCAGAATGCCGATCGCGGCGACGATCATCACCGTCGTGCCGGCGACCGGCGCCGGCTCGGAAAACCGCTGCACCGCTTCCAGCACGATCGCACCGGTCGCGACCAGCAGCAGGATCGCATTGGTCAAGGCCGAGAGGATCGAGGCCGAGCGGAAGCCGTAGGTGAAGCGGTCGGTGACCTTCACCCGCCCCAGAACGTGCGCCGCCCAGGCGAGGACGAGGCCGATCGCATCGCCGAAATTGTGGCCGGCATCCGCCAGCAAGGCGACGGAATGGGCGGCGATGCCATAGCCCACCTGCACCACGACGAGGACGAGATTGAGCGCGGTCGCGACGGCAAAGGCGCGGCCGAAATCGGTCGGCGCATGAAGGTGGCCATGCGCTCCGTGCGCATGATCGTGATCATGCGCGTGGTCGTGATGGTCATGGGCGTGGGTCATCGGCCTGCTTATGGCGGAAACCGGCGGCGTTACACAATTACGTCGTGAGGCTAGTCTGTAAGGCGGCGGCGCAGCGCCTCGAAATCCAGGGTCAGCATGCCGTGGGCATGGGCGGCGAGGCTGTTGACCACCCGGGCGAGGGCCGCGGGATCGAGCCGCAGCACCCGCCGATAGGCCGCGATCGCCGCCTCGAGATCGCCGGATGCCTGGAGCGAATCGCCGAGATTGTGCCAGGCCGCGACGAAATCCGGCTTGAGCGCGGTCGCCTTGCCGAAGGCCGCGGCCGCTTCGACTCGGCGATTGAGATCGACCAGCGCGTTGCCGAGATTGTAATGCGCATCGGCGAGCTGCGGCGCGAGCGCAATGGCGCGCTCGAAATCCGCGACGGCGTCCGCATGCCGTTTCAGCGCCTGATGCGCGAGGCCGCGATTGTGCAGCACGACGGCGTTCTTCGGCGCCAGCCGGTGCGCCTCGCCATAGGCCGCCACGGCCTCTGTGAGGCGGCCCTCGGCCTGCAGCGCGAGGCCACGCTCGAACCAGGTCTTCGCATCCGTCATGCCGGCGATTCTAGCGGCGCGCCGCCCGGATGGACAGCGCGGCACGCGGCGTGACAGATTGCGCCGGAAGTTCCGAGGGGGATGGGGATGCTTCTGGTCGGCTACAACACGCAGTTTTCCAAGGGCAAGGACGGGCGGATCGACATCGACCGCGTGGCGTCGGCGATCAAGGACGCGGACATCGTCGCGCTGCAGGAAGTGGAGCGGCATTGGCGGCGCTCCGGCGACGCGGACCAGCCGGCGGAGATGGCGAAACGATTCCCGAAGCACCACTGGGTCTATGGCCCCTATTTCGACGTCGATGCCAGCCGGGTCGCGGGCGACGGCACGGTCGAGAATCGCCGGCGCCAGTTCGGCGTCATGACCTTGAGCCGCTGGCCGATTCTCTCGACCCGGCTCTTCACCCTGCCGAAGTTCAAGACCGGCAAGGTCTTCAGCATGATCGCCGGCGTCCTCGAGACGGTGATCGCGGCGCCGGGCGGCGCGCTCCGGGTCTACAACATCCACTTGAACGACGTGACGCCGGACGAGCGCCTGGCGCAGATCGCGAAGCTGTTCGACGTGCTGCGGACGGCACCGCAGGAAGGCGGCACCTGGAGCGGCGCCGATCCGGAATGGCAGACCGACACCCCGCCGCCGATGCCGGAGGATGCGATCGTGCTCGGCGACTTCAACACCCTCCCCGGCTCGCGGGAATACGAGGCCCTGGTCGGGCCGATGGACCGGGACTTCGGCTATGGCCGGGTCGATGTCGGCCATCGCCTGGTCGATGCCTGGGTCGCGACCGGGCATGGCGAGAAGGACGGCATCACCTTCCCCGGCGATGCGCCGGGCGGCAAGGACATGCCCTGCCGCATCGACTACATCTTCACGACCCTCGGCCTCGCGCCCAAGATCAAGCGCTGCTGGATCGACGCCAAGGCAGAGGGCTCCGACCATCTGCCGGTCTGGGCGGAATTGGAATAGTTCGCGGCAAGAACGTGATGTTCCAACTGCGACAAGATTTAGATTTCCTAAACCTCTGGAACGGCCGCGCCGGAAATTCGCAAAGTATTCGGCGGGTTTCGGCGCGCGCCGCCGCGATTCGAGATTTAGATTATCTGCGCGCGCTGAATTCCGCACGCATGGCTCGACGGCGATTATAGCACAGCGGCGAGATCGCAGCGCGGGCTAGCGGATCAAGCCCGAATTCCGAAACAGGCGCGGCGCGCGCTTCATCAGCCAGTAGGCGACGAGGGC
>DATKNM010000200.1:0-4950 GCA_035541335.1 Binatia bacterium | reverse complement strand
GATTGAAGATTCTCTCCGCCGACAACCTGGCGGACGCCGCCGAGAAGGTGGTCAAGGCGGTGAAGGAGGCGGCGTAGCCATGTCGGTTCTGGTCGGCAAGAACACCAAGGTCATCTGCCAGGGCTTCACCGGCGCCCAGGGCACCTTCCATTCCGAGCAGGCGATCGCCTACGGCACCAAGATGGTCGGCGGCGTCACCCCGGGGAAGGGCGGCACCAAGCATCTCGATCTCCCGGTCTTCGACACCGTCGCCGAGGCGGTCGCCAAGACCGGCGCCAATGCCAGCGTGATCTACGTCCCGCCGCCGTTCGCCGCGGACGCGATCCTGGAGGCGATCGACGCCGACCTGCCGTTGGTCGTCTGCATCACCGAGGGCATTCCGGTGCTCGACATGGTGCGGGTGAAGCGCGCCCTCGCCAATTCCGGCACCCGCCTCATCGGCCCCAACTGCCCCGGCATCATCACGCCGGAGGAATGCAAGATCGGCATCATGCCGGGCCACATCCACAAGAAGGGCCGGATCGGCATCGTCTCCCGCTCCGGGACCCTGACCTATGAGGCGGTCGCCCAGACCACCGCGGCGGGGCTCGGCCAGAGCACCTGCATCGGCATCGGCGGCGACCCGGTGAACGGCACCAACTTCGTCGATTGCCTGGACCTCTTCCTTGGCGATTCGGAGACCCAGGGCATTGTCATGATCGGCGAGATCGGCGGCAGCGCCGAGGAGGAGGCTGCGGCGTTCCTCAAAGCCTCCAAGGTGAAGAAGCCGGTGGTCGGCTTCATCGCCGGCGTCACCGCCCCGCCGGGCCGGCGCATGGGCCATGCCGGTGCGATCATCTCCGGCGGCAAGGGCGGCGCCAAGGACAAGATCGAGGCCATGAAGTCCGCCGGGATCAACGTCGCGGAATCGCCCGCCTCGCTGGGCAGCGCCATGCTGAAGGCGCTCGGCAGGTAGGCGGCGGGTCGGGTGGGCCCCGGATCGCTCGTCTCGTGACCGGCGGGATCGCGGAAAATTGTCGGACAAACCGGGCAAAGCCGCGCCCGGCTGTCGAAAAGTCGTCGCAATTTACCTATATTTAATCAAACCGCAGTCTGTTGACGTTCAGCCTCCGCCTCAGGTTCGCAGCCCCCTCGGGGATTGCAATCCAGGGGTCGAGACTTGGGGGTGGACACGCCGCCGGCCTTGAACCAGGAATCCCGCCGGCTTCCCTCCATGGGAAGCCCGACATCTGCGATGGACCTCAGCGCACACGGATGATCCAGCCATGAGCACCAGCCCCGCCAGTTTCCTTTCCGGTCCCAACGCGCCCTTCATCGAAGAGCTCTACGCGAAGTTCCTGGAGAACCCGTCATCGGTCGATCCCAGCTGGCGCAAGTTCTTCGCCGAGCTCGAGGACGAGAACGAGATCGTCCTCCAGGACATCCGCGGCGCCTCCTGGGCGCCCCGCGCCCGCACCGTCGAGATCGGCAACGGCCACGAGGAGACTTACGCGGCCGACGCGACGGTCAGCCGCCCGGCGCCGGCGGTCAAGGATCTCACCCGCGCCGCCCGCGACAGCCTCCGCGCCATGATGCTGATCCGCGCCTATCGCGTGCGCGGCCATCTCGAGGCCAATCTCGATCCCCTCGAGCTGAAGCCCCGGCACAAGCATTCGGAGCTCGACCCGCGGAACTACGGCTTCTCCGATGCCGACATGGACCGCGACATCTTCATCGACAACGTCTTCGGCTACCAGCAGGCGACGCTGCGCCAGATCGTCCATGCGGTCCGCGAGACCTATTGCGGCTCGATCGGCGTCGAGTACATGCACATCGAGAATCCCGAGCAGAAGAAGTGGCTGCAGCAGCGGATCGAGGGCACCCGCAACCAGCGCGAATTCACCCCGCGCGGCAAGCAGGCGATCCTCGAGCGGCTGACCGCGGCCGAGATGTTCGAGAAGTTCCTCGACAAGAAGTATACCGGCACCAAGCGCTTCGGCCTCGACGGCGGCGAGACCATGATCCCGGCGCTGGAGCAGATCATCAAGCGCGGCAGCCAGCTCGGCGTCAAGGAGCTGGTGCTCGGCATGACCCATCGCGGGCGCCTGAACGTGCTCGCGAACTTCATGAACAAGCGCTTCGCCGCGATCTTCTCCGAGTTCCAGGGCAACGCCGCCAACCCCGAGGACGTGCAGGGCTCGGCCGACGTGAAGTACCACCTCGGCACCTCCGCCGATCGCGAGTTCGACGGCCGCGTGGTCCATCTCTCGCTGACCGCCAACCCCTCGCACCTCGAGGCGGTGAACACCGTCGTCCTCGGCAAGGTCCGGGCGAAGCAGGAGCAGCGCAAGGACAAGAACCGCGACCAGGTGATCGGCCTGCTGATCCACGGTGACGCCTCCTTCGCCGGCCAGGGCCTGGTGCCGGAATCCCTCGATCTCTCGGAGCTCGACGGCTACAAGACCGGCGGCACCATCCATTTCATCGTCAACAACCAGATCGGCTTCACCACCAACCCGGTCGCCTCGCGCTCCGGCCCCTATTGCTCGGACATCGCCAAGGGCGTCCAGGCGCCGATCTTCCACGTGAACGCCGACGACCCGGAGGCGGTGCTGTTCTGCGCCGGCCTCGCCGTCGAGTTCCGCCAGGAATTCCAGCGCGACGTGGTCATCGACATGTTCTGCTATCGCCGCTTCGGCCATAACGAGAGCGACGAGCCGGCCTTCACCCAGCCGCTGATGTACCAGAAGATCGCCACCCACCCGACCACCCGGCAGATCTACAGCCAGCAGCTCGTGGAGGAGGGCGCGATCACCCAGGAGGAAGCCGACCGCATGGTCCGCGACTTCCAGGCCCGGCTCGATTCCGAGCTCGAAGTCTCGACCTCGTTCAAGCCGAACAAGGCGGACTGGCTGGAAGGTGCCTGGAGCGGCCTCGAAATCGCTTCCGGCGAGGACCGCCGCGGCGAGACGTCGGTCGAGCTGGAAAAGCTCGAGCTGGTCGGCAAGGCGCTGGCCACGGTCCCGGCCACCTTCAATGTCAACCGCAAGATCGCCCGCCAGCTCGCCCAGAAGGAAGAGGTGCTGCGGAAGGGTGAGGGCATCGACTGGGCGACCGCGGAAGCGCTCGCCTTCGGCACCCTGCTCGACGAGGGCTTCACCGTCCGCATGTCCGGCCAGGACTGCAAGCGCGGCACGTTCAGCCAGCGCCATGCGGTGCTGGTCGACCAGGAGAACGAGGACGAGTACATCCCGCTGAACAACATCCGCGACGGCCAGGCGAAGCTCGAGATCATCAACAGCCCGCTTTCGGAAGCGGGTGTGCTCGGCTTCGAATACGGCTTCAGCCTCGCCGACCCGAAGGCGCTGGTGCTCTGGGAGGCGCAGTTCGGCGACTTCGCCAACGGCGCCCAGGTGATCATCGACCAGTTCATCTCCTCGGGCGAGAGCAAGTGGCTCCGGATGAGCGGCCTCGTCATGCTGCTGCCCCACGGCTATGAGGGGCAGGGGCCGGAGCATTCCTCCGCCCGGCTCGAGCGTTACCTGCAGCTCTGCGCCGAGGACAACATGCAGGTGGTGAACGCCACCACGCCGGCGAACTACTTCCATGTGCTGCGGCGCCAGCTGCACCGCGCGTTTAGGAAGCCGCTGATCATGATGACGCCGAAGTCGCTGCTGCGACACAAGAACGCGGTCTCGAAGCTCGCCGAGATGGGGCCGAACACCAGCTTCCACCGCGTGCTCTGGGACGACCGCACCGGCCTCGACGAGAAGCAGGTGAAGCGCGTCGTGCTCTGCTCCGGCAAGGTCTACTACGACCTCCTGCAGGAGGCCGAGCAGCGCGGGCAGGGCGAGGTCTACCTGATGCGCCTGGAGCAGCTCTATCCCTTCCCGGCGAAGGCGCTGGCCGCCGAGCTCGCCCGCTTCCCCGGCGCCGAGCTCGTGTGGTGCCAGGAGGAGCCGAAGAACATGGGCGCCTGGACCTTCGTGGCGCCGGAGATCGAATCCGTGATGGAGACCTTGGGCTCGAAGCAGGTGCGCGTGCGCTATGCCGGCCGCCCGGCCGCCGCCTCGCCGGCGACCGGCCTCTTCAAGCGGCACGTCAAGGAACAGAACAAGCTGGTCAACGAAGCCCTGACGCTCGGCTGAACGCTGGGCGGGGCCTGAAGAGGACGGATCGATGACGGTTCAGATCGTGGTGCCCGCCTTGGGCGAATCGGTGACCGAGGCGACGGTCTCCAAGTGGATGAAGAATGTCGGCGATGCGGTGAAGGCCGACGAGCCGCTCTTGGAGCTGGAGACCGACAAGGTCACCCAGGAGGTCTACGCGCCCTCCGCCGGCACCCTCGGCGAGATCAAGGCCGAGGCCGGGGCCGTGGTGCCGATCGGCGCCGTGCTCGGCGTGATCAGCGAGGGCGGTGCGGCCGCTGCGGCTCCGGCGCCGAAGGCCGCCGCGGCGCCCGCTCCCGCCCCAACGCCGCCCCCTGCCGCCCCGGCGCCTGCCGTGAGCACCGCGACCGGCGACGACCGCAACGGTCCGGCCGTGCGCAAGATCGCGGCGGAGAGCGGCATTAATCCCGCGGAGATCCCCGCCACCGGCAAGGACGGCCGCGTCACCAAGGGCGACGTGATCGATTTCAAGGCCAACCGCCCGGCAGCACCCGCACCGGCCCAGCCTGCAGCGGCTGCGGCCCCGGCCGCGCGCCCGGCTCCGGCTCCCGCGCCCGCCGAACCCCATGTGCCCCGGCCGCTGGTGGCGAACGAGGAGCGGGTGCCGATGTCGCGGCTGCGCCGCCGCATCGCCGAGCGCCTGAAGCAGGCCCAGAACAACGCCGCCATGCTCACCACCTTCAACGAGGTGGACATGGGCGCGGTGATGGCGCTCCGCGACAAGTACAAGGAAGGCTTCGAGAAGCGCCACAAGGTGAAGCTCGGCTTCATGGGCTTCTTCGTGCGGGCCTGCATCCAGGCC
>DATKNM010000199.1:0-5199 GCA_035541335.1 Binatia bacterium | reverse complement strand
TGCAGGAGCAGCAGGGAATCCATCCGCGCATCGTCCCAGGCATTGGCGAGGCGGTGCAGCGCATCCTCGCGGCCGTTGAGCCAGACGATCTTGGCGTTGACCACGAAGAAGGGATCGGCGCCGAGCAGCGGCAGCGCCTGCCTGATGCCGCCGCCGGTCTCCAGGATCTCCCGCTCTTCGGAATAGACGATCTCGATGTCGGTGCGGGTCTTCAGGTGGTCGCGGATCACATCGCCGAGGTGATGCAGGTTCACGACCGCGCGCGTGACGCCCGCCGCCACCAGCCGGTCGAGCACGCCGTCGATCATCGGCCGCCCGAGCACCTTCACCATCGGCTTCGGCGTGGTCTCGGTCAGCGGACGCAGCCGCTTGCCGTAGCCGGCCGCCAGCACCATCGCGGTCTTCGGGAAATTGCTGCTCAAGCCTTGCTCCGAACCTCTTCCGGGGTGAGAACCCGCCGGTCGGCGGGCGGCAAATGGCGTCGGTACCATTCGGCGACGGGCGCCAGCGCCGGATGCCGGATGTGGCGCGCCACCAGCTCCCAGACCCGCGGCATGAACCTCTGATACCCGGCCTTGCCGTCGCGCCGCAACAGCCGCGCGAAGGTGCCGACGATCCGCGTGTTCCAATGGGCGGTCTTGACCGCGAAGGCCGTCATGAAGGCGTCATGATCGAGCGCAGGGAAGGCCGCGAGGTAGCGCGCGATCAGCGCCTCGCGCAGGGCATCGGGAATCGTGCGCCGGTCATTCTCGAGCAGCGTCGCCAGGTCGAACACCACCGGTGCGCGCACGGCGTCCTGGAAATCGAGCAGGCCGCAGGCGGCGAGGCCCGGCCGATCGAGGCGCATCAGGTTGTCGGTGTGATAGTCGAAGAGTGCCATCGACTCCGGCACAAGCCGCATCGCCGGCAGCACGGCGCGCCAGGCGGAGTCGAAATCGCGCCGCATGGACTCCGGCGCCGCCGCGCCGTGGATCGCCGGCCAGTACCAGTCGAGCATGCGTGTGAGGCCGTCGAGCGCGCGGGCGTCGTCGAACGGCGGCAGGCTTGCCAGCGCTTCCGGCGTCGCGCGGCGATGGAGATCGATGAGCACATCGACCGCGAGGGTGTAGAGCGATGCCTCGTCCGCGCCGGCGGCGAGCAGGCGGCTGAAAGTGTCGTCGCCGAAATCCTCCAGCAGGACGAGGCCGGCGCCGGCATCGGTCGCATAGATCTCCGGCGCGCTGAGGTCGAGTTTGCGCAGCATCGCGTCGACCTTCACGAACGGCGCGATCGGGAGCTCCGGCGGGCATTGCATCAGCAGCGCGCGCCGGCCCTTGTCGACCAGGCGCAGATAGCGCCGCACCGAACCGTCGCCGGAGAGCGGCTCCTTCCGCGCGTCGCCCCAGCCTTGGGCGATGAGGAAAGCGGCGACCGGATCAGCCACCGGCGAAGTCCTGCATGATCGCAGTGAGACGGTCGCGCCAGGAATCGGTCGCGCGCAACTTCACCCGTCGCGCGATGCCGTCGGCGGCGATGGAAAGCTGCAGCTCCAGGTATTCCCGCGGTGCGAAGGCGCCCAGGCGGTCGGGCCATTCCACCAGCGCGATGCCCTCGGCGAAGGCCTCGTCGATGCCGAGCTCCAAGGTCTCCTCCGGCGACTTCAGGCGATAGAGATCGAAATGCCAGATCTCGACCGGTTCGCCTTCGGCTTCCGCATCATAGGTCTGGACCAGGGTGAAAGTGGGACTGGGCACCTCTTCCGGTACCCGGGCCAGCGTATTGATGAAGGCCCGGGCGAAATGCGTCTTGCCCGCGCCGAGGTCGCCGGAAAGCAGAATCGCGTCGCCGCCGCGCGCTTTCCCGGCGATGATCGCCGCCAGTCTCTCGGTCGCCGCGGGGTTCGGCAGGGTCGCGTCGCTTTCGATCAAGTCGCCCAATCCGGCATGCGAAAAGGTCCCGAGCGCAGGGGCCGGCCAAGCTTGTAGCGGGCGGGCATGGTGCTGGCAACCATGCACCATGGCATGCTCGCCGATCGGCAAAAGGGTGGTCGGCCAGAGGCCGGCTTGATCGGGCGCGCTGCGGCGGTGCAGGATGCGCAGCCTTTGTGGGAGAGAGTCGCGATGAGTGCCCAAGTCCACAAGACCGATGTGGCGATCATCGGCGCGGGTCCGGTCGGCCTGTTCGCCGTGTTCGAATGCGGCATGCTGAAGATGCAATGCCATGTGATCGACGCGCTCGAAGGCGCCGGCGGGCAATGCGTCGCGCTCTATCCCGAGAAGCCGATCTTCGACATTCCCGGCCATCCGGCGATCGATGCCGCCGAGCTGATCGCCAAGCTCGAACAGCAGGCGGCACCGTTCCATCCCACCTATCACCTCGGCCACCGGGTCGAGAAGCTGGTGCCGAACGGCGACGGCTGGCGCGTCGAGACCGACCAGGGCGCCGCGATCGAGGCGCGCACCGTCGTGATCGCCGCCGGCTGCGGTGCCTTCGGCCCCAACCGCCCGCCCTTGAAGGACCTCGAGCAGTATGAGGGGACGAGCGTCTTCTATCTCGTGAAGCGGCGCGAGGATTTCCGCGGCAAGCGCGTGGTGATTGCCGGCGGCGGCGATTCGGCGCTCGACTGGACCCTGGGCCTCGCGGACGTCGCCGAGCGAATCTACGTCGTGCATCGCCGGCCGAAATTCCGCGGCGCGCCGGAAACGGTCGCCAAGATGGAGAAACTGGCGAAGGACGGCCGCATCGATCTCGTGGTGCCCTATCAGCTGCATGGGCTTGTCGGCGAGGGCGGGCGGCTCGCGGCGGTCGAGGTCGCGACCCTGGACGGCGCGGTGAAGCGGCTGGAGGCGGATATCCTGCTGCCCTTCTTCGGCCTCGCCATGGACCTGGGGCCGATCGCCCATTGGGGCCTCAACCTCGATCGCAGCCATATCGCGGTCGATCCCAAATCCTGCGCCACCAGCGCACCCGGCATCTTCGCGATCGGCGATATCGCCAACTATCCGGGCAAGCTGAAGCTGATCCTCTGCGGCTTCTCCGAGGCGGCGATGGCAGCCCATGCCATCTATCCGCTGGTCCATCCGGGCGAGGCGCTGCACTTCGAATACTCGACAACGAAAGGCGTGCCAGGCGAATAACGCCTCAGGCGACGGCGGCGGGAGTCTTCGCCACGGCCTCTTGCGGAAGGTGGCAGACCACCATGCGATAGCCGGGACCGCCGCGGCTTTCCAGCGCGCCGCCGTGGAGCTCGATCAGCGTCTTCACCAGCGACATGCCCAGGCCGCGGCCATTGCCGCGGCCGAGGGTGGCGCGGGCGGTAGAGCCGACGCCGAAATCCGTCGCCTCGCCGCCGCCGATCACGCCGCCGCCCTGGAATCCTGTCTGCTTCACCGAGATGTCCACATGGCCGCCAACGCTGACGGCCGCGATCTCGATCCGACTGCCGACCGAGCCCGAGCCGACGGCGTTGCTGATCAGGTTGGCGAGCGCCTGCTTCAGGCGCTGCTCGTCGGCCTTGAGCGTCAGCTGGTCGGCGACCTGGTCCATCACGAGCTCGATCTCGCGGCTGTGGGCGCGCTGCTGATAGAGCCGCAGCACCGATTCCAGCACCGGCCGCAAGCGGATCTCGGCAATGTCGAGGCGGATGTAGCCGGCTTCGATCGCCGCCACGTCGATCACGTCGCCCACCATCAGCAGCAGGCCCTGCGCCGCGTCGAGGATGCTGGCGGCATATTCCGCCTGGCGCGTGTTCAGGGCGCCGAAATACTGGCGGATCAGCAGCTCGGCATAGCCGATGATGACGTTCAATGGCGTGCGGAACTCGTAGGAGACGTTGGCGATGAATTCCGACTTCAGGCGATCGGCGGCGATCAGCGCCTCGTTGCGGTCGCGCAGCGCGCGCTCCATGTTGATGCTGTCGGTGACGTCGGCATACTTGAACAGCTTGCCGCCGTCGGGCAGCGGAATGCCGGCGATGTCGATGATGGTGCCGTCCTTGCGCTCGAGCCGCAGGCTGCGCGGCGTTCGCTCGACCGCATCGCTGACAATGCGGCGCCGGACCTCGCCCCAGTCGCTCGGCCCGTCGAAATAGGCGCGCACCAGATCGACGATCTTGGCCACATGCGGCTCGCCGGCGAGATCCTCGTCGCTCAGGTTCCAGAGCTTGGCATAGGCCGGGTTGTAGATCTTCAGGCGCCCGTCGCTGCCGAAGACGGCGATGCCTTCATAGAGATGGTCGATGGTCTCCTTCTGCACCGCGATCAAGGTGTTGTAGTTGCGCTCCAGGGTGAGCTTGTCGGTCACGTCCTCGAAGGTCAGCGTGACGCCGCCGAAGGGATGCGGCGTCGCCACCATGCGGAAGGTGGCGCCACCCGGGGTGTGGATCAGGTCCTCGAACGGCTCGATCAGGGTCATCACATGGCGGATGAACTCCTGCTTGTAGGAGCGGAAGTCCGCCTGCTCGGTGATCTGCCGCCGCTCGCGCTTCGATTCCAGCACCTGGTCGAGGGTCGGCTCCGAGCGCAGGAAGGCGGCGTCGAGGCCGAACTGCTCGCGATAGGCGGCGTTGAAGAACTTGACCCGCCGGTCCGGGCCCAGGATCACGATGCCGGTGCCGAGCGACTGCAGCACGTCGTCATGGGCGGCGATGTGGCGCACCAGCTCGGCGTGGCTCTCCTCGAGCGCCGTCTGGTCGAGCGCGTAGCCCACCATGCTGCCGTCCTCGAGCGGCACCTCGTTGAAGTCGAACAGCCGCCGGTGGCCCTTCACCACCAGCTGCTGGCTCTCCGACTGGGCGAGGCCGAGCTTGCGCGCGCGCTTCGCCAGCGCCTTCGCCGCCGAGCTGATCTCGCGGCCGCGGGCGATCACCTCCGCGACCGGCAGGTCGAAGAGCTGCGCATGGGCCTGGTTGCAATAGGTCATCGCCATGTCGGCGCTGCGGCGCCAGACCGGATAGGGCAGGCGGTCGAGCAGAGCCGCGAACTCCCGGGCCTCGGCCAGCGTGCGCTCGAAGGGCGCCGTCCCCGCGCGCATCAAGGCGTCGACATCCTCGATCCAGAGGTGGCGCGTGCCGTCGGGCGCGGCGAAGCCGGAAAGCTTCAGGCTGCGGCCGTCGAGCCGCCTCGCGGCCCGAACGAAACCCAGGCCATCCGAGTCGAGGCGGCCGAGATCCGCCCGCAGCGGCGCGCGCTCGGCTTCGGCAAACAGGACCGCGAGCGCTTC
>DATKNM010000198.1:0-7130 GCA_035541335.1 Binatia bacterium | reverse complement strand
GATCGACCTCGAACGCCTGCGCGCGGAGACGCCGGGTTGCGCGGAAGTCGCGCATTTCAATAATGCGGGCTCGTCACTGCCGCCGCAGGCCGTGCTGGATGCGGTGATCGCCCATCTCCAGCTCGAGGCGAAGATCGGCGGCTATGAGGCCGCGGCCGCGGCGGATGATCGCCTGGAGGCGGTCTATGCCTCGATCGCGAAGCTGATCAACGCCGCCCCCGACGAGATCGCCCTCGTGGAGAACGCGACCCGGGGCTGGGACATGGCCTTCTACGCCATGCGCTTCCAGCCGGGCGACCGCATCCTCACCGGCATCGCCGAATATGCCAGCAACGTGATCTCCTACCTGCAGGTCGCGCGGCGGACTGGCGCCGTCGTCGAGGCGGTGCCGAATGACGAGTTCGGCCAGGTCTCGGTCGCCGATCTCGAGCGGATGATCGACAGGAAGGTGAAGCTGCTCGCCTTCACCCATGTGCCGACCAATGGCGGCCTCGTCAATCCGGCGGCGGAGATCGGCGCTGTGGCGCGGCGGCACGGCATCCCCTTCCTGCTCGATGCCTGCCAGTCGGTGGGTCAGATCGACATCGATGTCGCGGCGATCGGCTGCGACATGCTCTCGGCCACCGGGCGGAAGTACCTGCGCGGGCCGCGCGGAACCGGCTTCCTCTATGTGCGGCGGGCCATGATCGAGCGGCTGGAGCCGCCGTTCCTCGACCTCCACGCCGCGGAATGGGTGGCGCCCGACCGCTACGAGATCCGCAAGGACGCGCGCCGCTTCGAGAACTGGGAGAGCTACGTCGCCGGCCGCCTCGGCCTCGGCGCCGCCGCCGACTACGCGCTCAAGGTCGGCATGCCCGCGATCGAGGCCGATCTCTCGGCCAAGGCGGCAGCGCTGCGCGACATGCTGTCCGCCATTCGCGGCGTCACCGTGCACGATCTGGGGCGAAAGAAGGGCGGGATCGTCTCCTTCACCAAGGACGGTCTCGGCGCCGACGCCATCAAATCCGCGCTCGCCGCGAGGAAAATTAATGTCTCGGTCTCCGGGGCCTCCTCGACGCTCTACGACATGTCGGCGCGGGGCCTCCGGGAACTGATTCGGGCCTCGGTTCATTACGTCAACAGCACGGCGGAACTCCATCGCCTCGTCGAGGCGATTGCCGCCCTTTAGAACCGCCCACGGTCTCCCGCGCAATCCATCTCCGGAGCCCGAAGGGCCGCCCCGAACCGGGGGACAGGGGACACGGAAAAACAGGGTCGGGACCGAGGATGGTGCTGAAATTCGTTCGATTCGTGAATCTGCTGCTGGTGGCGCTCACCCTCGGCATGACCTTCAGCCACGCCCTGGAATACCCCGGCAAGACGAGCCTGACCGGGGCCGACTGGCTGATGGTGCAGCACAATCTCTATATCGCCTTCGGCGTGATCGGGGCTATCATCGAGGTCACAGCCATCGCGACGACCTGGATCGTCCTGTGGCAGCTGCGCGGCTGGAGACTGGCGCGTGTCTTGACCCTGCTGGCGGCCTTGTGCGCCAGCGCCGCCCTGGCGGTCTGGTTCGCCTATGTGGACCCGGTCAACACCGCCCTCAATGCCTGGACCCCGCAGACGCTGCCGCACGACTGGACCAGCTATCGCGACCAATGGGAGGCCGGGCACGCGGCCAGCGCCTTGCTCTTCGCGTTGGCCTTCACCGCCCTGGTGGGCGCGATCCTGAGTGAGGCGGAGAACGGGACACGCCGCTTCCTCAGCTGAACTTCGGGTTTCGGGAGCTATCGCCGCAAGACAGCTTACGGCCACACCGGATTACATCACGGCCGGATCACACGTCAGTGCCATCACAGGGAGTTCCGCATGCGCGTTCTCTTGGTGCATCCCAGCCCGCTGATGTACAGCGAGATCTACCTGCGCCTGGAACCGCTCGGCATGGAGCGGGTGGCGCAGGCGGTCCGGATGGCGGGGCACGAGGTCCGCATCGTCGATCTCCAGACCTTCTCCCATGCCGAGCTCGACATGGAGCTCGCCGCGTTCCGCCCGGAGGCGGTCGGCTTCTCGCTCAACTACCTCGCCAATGTGCCGGAGGTGATCGACCTCGCGAAGTCGATCAAGGCGAAGCTTCCGGCCTGCACGGTCTTCATCGGCGGTCACAGCGGCTCCTTCATTGCCGAGGAGTTGCTGGAGCACGGCGCCGGCGCCATCGACTGCGTCATCCGCGGCGAGGGCGAGATCGCGACGCCGCTGCTGCTGAAGGCGATCCCCGACCGGGCCATGGCGACGGTGCCGGGCGCCGTCACCCGCGACGGCAAAGGGCCGGCGCCGGTGCTGCTGGAGAATCTCGATCTCCATCAGCCGGCGCGCGACCTCTTGCGCCGACGCCGCAAGTATTTCATCGGCGAGCTCGATCCCTGCGCCTCGATCGAGTTCACCCGCGGCTGTCCCTGGGATTGCGCCTTCTGCAGCGCCTGGACGTTCTACGGCCGCTCCTACCGCACCGCGACCCCGGAGAAGATCGGCGAGGAGCTGGCGTCGATCAAGGAGCCCAACGTCTTCATCGTCGATGACGTCGCCTTCATCCATCCCGAGCACGGCTTTGCCATCGGCAAGGAGATCGAGAAGCGCGGCATCCAGAAGCGCTATTACCTCGAGACCCGCGCCGACGTGCTCTTGAAGAACCGCGAGGTCTTCGCCTATTGGCGCAAGCTCGGCCTGAAGTATCTCTTCCTCGGGTTGGAAGCGATCGACGCCGAGGGCTTGAAGCTGCACCGGAAACGCGTCTCCATGGGCACGAACACGGAGGCGCTGGAGGTCGCGCGGGCGATCGGCGTCAGTGTCGCCGTCAATTTGATCGCCGATCCCGGCTGGGACGAAGAGCGCTTCGCGATCGTGCGGGAATGGGCGACCAGCCTCAGGGACATCGTGCATTTGACGGTGGCGACGCCCTATCCCGGGACCGAGCTCTGGCTCACGGAATCGCGGAAACTCACCACCGGCGACTATCGCCTGTTCGACATCCAGCACGCGGTGCTGCCGACCAAGCTGCCGCTGCTGAAATTCTATCAGGAGCTCGTGGAGACCCAGCGCGTCATCACGCGGAAGCATCTCGGCTGGGCCTCGGCGCGCAAGGCCGCGGGGCTGATGGCGCGGCTCGCGATGCAGGGCCAGTTCAACTTCATCCAGGCGATCTGGAAGTTCAACAAGGTCTACAACGCCGACCGGCAGTTCGCCGATCACCAGCAGCCGGTCGCGTATCAGATCCGGCCGCCCCAGGCGAACGTGGTGCTGAGCAAGGAACGCTCCGAGCTCTATGTGCATCCGAAGCGTCGTTCGGCATCGGCGAACGCAGCAGCGACTCCGGGCGCCAATTCCGGGCCGATTCAAGCCGAAGGCAGCCCAGCCTAGCCGCTTTCCATCGACTCGAAGCGCGCTTGTCCGCTTCCGGGAACAAAACCGGAGCCTGGGCATTCGGTCTTGCGAGATTAACCATAAGCGGTCGCACAAGGCCGCAGCTGCAATGCGTGGGGAGAGGGGACGGTTCAGGAAGGAGAGCGACCATGACGGTCAACACCGGATGGGGGCACGCCCAGCATGCCCATGACGGGAATATCCGTGACGGCGAGGGGCGGGAGCGTCGACGCATGGGGGAAACGCGCCGGCCGTTTGCCGGCATTTGGTGGCTGGTGACTTTGCGCGGCCTGATCGGGATCGGCTTCGGACTCTTCGCTTTGTTCGCTCCGGTCGCCACCCTGATCTCGCTGCTGGTGATCCTGGCGGTCTATCTCATGGTGGACGGTGTCTTCGGCCTCGTCTCGGCGGCGCTCGCCGGACGCGCCGGGGAGCGCTGGGGCTTGCTGGTGGTCGAGGCGCTCGCCAACCTCGTCGCCGGCGCCGCGGTGCTCGCCTGGCCGGCCTTGACGCTCCTCGTCCTGGTGCTGCTGCTCGCCGGCTGGGCGATCCTTACCGGTGCGCTGATGATCGGCACCGCGATCAACCTGAAGCGCGACGGCCGCGTCTGGCTGGGCTTGAGCGGCGTGGTCTCGGTCGTCTTCGGCATCGTGCTCGCGGTCGCGCCCATCATCGGCGCCGTGGTCGTGACCTGGTGGCTCGGCATCTACGCGCTGCTGTTCGGCACCGTCCTCGTCGTGTTCGGCCTGCACCTCCGCTCGATCGCGGTGGAGTAGGGACCGGCAGACAGCACAAACGAAAACGGCGCCCATCGGGCGCCGTTTCACTATCCGGTAACTGCCGCTCAGTGCAGCTTGCGATCGAGTTCCTTGATCGACTGGTCGACCAGCGCGACCGCGCGATCGTCGGTCAGGGCCTGGGCGATCAGTTTGCGGGTCGCGGCGGTGGCGACCTCGACCGCCTCGCGGCGCACCTCGGCGGCGGCCTGGGCCTCCGCCTGGGCGATCTTCTCCAAGGCGAGCTTCTCGCGCCGGGCCATGCTCGCCTCGAGCGCCGCCATCGCCTCCTGGGTGTGGTGCTGCGCCAGCTCCTTGGCGGCGGCGATGATTCCGTCGGCTTCTTGCGCAGCGTCCTTCTGGCGGCGCTGATACTCGTTCAGCAGCGCCTGCGCCTCGTCGCGCAGCTTCTGCGCTTCGTCGAGCTGGGCCTTGATGCGGATCGAGCGCTGGTCGAGCAGGCTGGTCAGCGCCTTCCAGAGCTTCGGCCCGGCCACCACCAGGAAGACGATGAGGCCGATATTGACCCAGAGATGCGGGTTGGCGAACAGGCTCTCGTGTCCGGCTTCGGCTTCCATCAACCGCGCTCCTTCAAGGCGGCGCCGACGGCATCGGCCGCGGCGTCGCCGCCGATGCTGGCGCCGATCAGCTTGCCCGTCATCGCCTGGGAGAGATCGGTCGCGATCGACTTCACGCTGGCCAGGGCCGCGCTCTTCGCCGCCCCGATGCGGCTCTCGGCCGCCGTGCTCTCGTCGTCGAGCCGCTTGCCGAAGACGGTCTCACGCTTGGCGGTCTCCGCGGCGATCGCGGAGGCGGCGCGGGCCTGCTCAGCCTGGGCAGCCGTCCGCGCGTCGGCGATCGCCTTCTGATAGCCGGCGAGGGCGTTCTCGGCCTCGGCCTTCAGCGCCTCGGCCTTGCCGAGGTTGCCCTGGATCCGCTCCTCGCGCATGACGACGACCTCGCCCACCTTCGGCAAGGCGAGGCGCCACATCAGGATCATCAGGACCACGAAGACGATGGCCAGCCAGAACAGCTGCGGCACGAACAATGAGGTGTCAAACTGCGGCATGGCGGTCGAGACCTATTCCGTCCGCTGGCATCGCCTGCCGAAGAGCGGCGGCGATGCCCTGCGGACTGCCTTTGCTTACTTGCTGCCGATCAAGATGAAGGAGAGCACGAAGCCCATCAGGCCGAGGGCTTCGATCAGGGCGAAGGCGACCCACGGATTGATCTTCACCTTGTTCTGGGCTTCGGGATTCCGCATGGCGGCATCCATGTAGTGACCGAAGAAGATGCCGAGGCCGATGCCCGCGCCGCCCAGGGCGACGGCGGCGATGCCCGCACCGATGAGGCTAGCGGCTGCTGCGTCCATGATCGAAATCCTTTCTCGACTTTAGGTTCTGTTTTGGGTTGGAGAGCTTCAATGCGCCATATGGACGGCGTCGTTGAGGTAGATGCACGTCAGCATCGCGAACACATAGGCCTGCAGCGCGGCGATCAGCAGTTCCAGCGCCAGCACGGCAATGATCGCGGCGAACGGGAAGACCGCGGGAACCACGTAGAATGCGCTGAGCCCGACCACGAAGCCGCCGAAGAGCGCGAGCATCACGTGGCCCGCGACCATGTTGGCGAACAGTCGGACCGAGAGGGTGACCGGCCGGATGAAATAGGACATGACCTCGATCGGCACCAGGATCGGCAGGATCGGCCAGGGCACGCCCGACGGCACGAACATGCGGAGGAAGTGCAGGCCATTACGCATGAAGCCGATCACCGTCACGACGACGAAGACCAGCAGCGCCAGCGCGAAGGTGACGATGATCTGGCTGGTGACGGTGAAGCCGCTCTCCGCCGCGCCGACCGGCACCAGGCCGAGGATATTGCAGAAGAACACGAACATGAAGATCGAGAACACGAACGGGAAATAGCGACGGCCTTCGACGCCGATATTCTCCAGCAGCATGTTGTCGATGAACTCGTAGAACAGCTCGGCGGCGCCCTGGAACCGGCCGGGCACGATCGCCTTCGGGCGCATCGCCGCCACCATGAAGAGGGTGATCAGCACCGCGGCGATCACCATGAACAGGGAGGCGTTGGTGAAGGAGACGTCGAGCCCGCCGATATGGAGATCGACCAGCTTCTTGACGGTGAATTGGAGGAGGGGGTTCTCGCTCGCCACGTGCTCGTCCTGGATCCGCTATCCTGTCTGTCCGTCCGCCTCGTTCAGTGCTCGGGCGAGCGGTTCAATCCTTGTTTGTCGTCCCGCCATCCGTCCGGTTGCCGGAGCGGATGACGTTCATGATGCCGGCGGCGATGCCGAGGAGCATGAAGACCAGGAGCAGCCAGGGTGCGGTGCCGAGCCAGCGATCCAAGGCCCAGCCGATTCCCAACCCCACCAGCAGGCCGGCGATCAGCTCCGCGCTCAAGCGCAGCCCGGTGCCCATACCGGAACGATCCCCGCCGCCTTCCGACCTCTGCTCCGGCGAAGGGCTCCGTTCTCGCGCTGCCTTCAGCTGCGCGTCGAGCGAACGCAAATCCGCCGGATCGTTGTCGGTCATCCCTTGATCCTCGAGTGAACCCCCGAGACATCGTCACTCAGCAACGAACCGAATGCCTCGCGCCAGTTGCCCCGCCGCGAGCGCGCGCAACATAGGTAATGGCCATACTGGCGTCAAGTTTGATTCGCCCGCGGCTAAGTGTCTGATCCCGTTTGCGAAAGAGGCCAAATCCGGCCCTGATTTCCAATCAGGACGCGGCGCGCAGCTGGGCCGCTTCCTGGAGGTCCACCGAGACCAGTTGCGAGACCCCGCGCTCGGCCATGGTGACGCCGAACAGGCGGTCCATCCGGGCCATGGTCAGGCGGTGGTGGGTGATGACCAGGAACCGGGTGCCGGTCTGGCGGGCGAGCTCGTCCACCAGGTCGCAGAACCGCTCGACGTTGGCGTCGTCCAGCGG
>DATKNM010000197.1:0-2021 GCA_035541335.1 Binatia bacterium | reverse complement strand
TGGGTACGCCTGCCCTCAAACAAAAGGGCTATGTCTTTCAATGCTTTGTAGTGGGGCATCGTCTAGTTCGTTGCGTCCCGGAGGACGGCTGGAACTACCACCTGCCCCGTCAAAGGCGCGCGGAATATATTGATTCGACCTGGGGGCGTCAAGCGAAAGCGGATCACTTGAATCCGCCGCCAAATCAAGAGCTTAACCCCTGTCCTGCGATTCCGGGAACCCTACCATACCAAGCGATGAGAAGGCCCTCCGACCACAATCGGTTGCGCCATGAGCAGCCCACGCCCTGCGCCGTTTTCCCCGCTCGCCCGCTTCTGATATCCACCCCTTCAGTCTCGCAAGGAGTGCAGCACGATGAGTTACGGGCTCTATATCGGCAAGAACCTGACCGCCGAGGGCATCGCCTATCTCGCCGGCTATGGCGACGAGCCCTCGAGTCACTGGCTGGAGATCGAGCCGCGGCGTCGCCATCGGGCAGGCGAGATGATCACGGTCGGCGTGACACCCTCGGCCGACCTGCCGGGGCTGCTGCTCGATATTCCGCAGGTCGAGGAGACGGCGCGGCATATCCGGGTCAGCTACTCCTATTACAAGGGCGTGCCGGCGCCGCTCACCAATGGCGGCCTCAACGAGCACGGCGTTGCCGTCCGCGATGTCTGGTCGACCTCGCGCGAGGCGCTGATCGCGCTCACGCCGCCGACCCAGACCGGCCCCAATTACAGCGATCTCGCGCGCCTGGTGTTGGAGCGCGCCCGGACTGCGCGCGAGGGCGTCGAGTTGATCGGCGCGCTGATCGCCGAGCACGGCTATTCGGATTACGGCGGCAACTCGCATCTGATCGCCGATCCCGACGAGGCCTGGGTGGTGATCGAATGCTCCGGCGGCCGGGGACTCTGGGCCGCCGAACGTCTCGGCGCCGACAGCATCCGCGCCTCGCGCCCCGGCACTATCGGGGTGATCCCGGTCGAGGATCCGGCGCATCCCGACTTCCTCTATTCGCCGAACCTGGTCGGCTTCGCGGTCGAACGCGGCTGGTATCGCGCCGGCACGCCGTTCGACTTCAACCAGGTCTACGGCGACGGCAAGGGCCGCTGGGCCGGCGTGCAGTGGATCGAGGACGAGATGCGCCGGCGCGCCGCCCGGCCGAAGAAGATCACGCTCGCAGATATCATGTGGGCGGTGCGCACCGAGAAACTGACGGGCGACACCGCAGGCTACGGCCAGGTCGTTCCCCTTCACCACCCGCGGCACGACGCGCTGCGCTTTCTCTGGCACACCCAGGTCGGCGCGATCGCGGCGCCTTTCATCCCGGTCTTCATGGGCATGCGCGAGGTGCCGGAAGAATACCGCCAGCATCGCTATCTATCCGCCGGGGAATCCGCCCGCTTCCTCGATTTGCGGCACTCCCGCAACGGCAATCCGGACTCGCTGTCGCAGATTCCCCAGGGCATCGAATCCACGCGCTCGGCGGTGCAGGTCTTCAAGCGCTTGCTCTATCTGGTGCTCCAGCATGAAGCAGAGTTCCTGCCGGAAGTCACCGCGGTCTGGCAGGGCGTCGAGCGCCGCCTGATGGCCGCACAGCCGGACGTGCTGCGAGCGGCAGAGATTCTCCTCGATGCCGGCGAATCACGCCTCGCCGAGTCCCTGCTCACTTACTATGGCTGCGCCGAGCTCATGAAGGCGCTGGAGCTCAGCGACACTCTGGCGCAGGGCCTGGAGGCGCGGACCCGCGCGCTGCACGGCATCCGGACCGATCTCGAGCCGCGCTCGTCAGAACAAATCTGGTGAGGATGATTCCGCGACCGAAAGCTGCGATGGCGCCGCTTGCGTCCGCAGCATTGTTGCGCAACCCGGCGCGCCACACATGCCCACATAACACCATGTGATGGCCGAACAGCTCGGTTTTCACAGCTGCATTCGGCGGCCGCATGACCTGCATGCGAATCCCCGCCTTGTCTTTCGGGCATCGTTCCGCCATTTGATCACACATCAGAACCGCCCGCGGTCGGTTGTTGACCGAA
>DATKNM010000196.1:0-5044 GCA_035541335.1 Binatia bacterium | reverse complement strand
TTCCCGGTCGTAGTCGCGCATCGTCGTGACCGGCCGCTCGGCCCCGCCGGGCGCTGGCTGGTGCAGCACCTGGCGGGGGCGGCAGAGGCGACGGCGAAACCGCGACGCGTGAAGCCTAAACCCGCGGCGCGATCTTCACCTCGCCGAACATGACGGCCCGGGTCAGCGGCCGCGACAGCATGTCGTGGGGGAAGCCCATCACAATGGAACTCGCGGCGTCCAGCCGGGCGCGCTGATCGTCGCTCAGCGCGACGTCGAGGGCGCCGAGATTGTCCTCGAGCTGCGCGATCGTCCGGGCGCCCAGGATCGGCGCCGTCACGGTCGGATTGACCAGTGTCCAGGCGAGCGCCACCTGGGCCGGCGTCTTGCCGAGCTCCTTGGCGACCTCTTTCACCACCTCGGCGATGGCGAGGCCTTTCTCGTTCAAGGCGCCTTGCGCGGCAGCGATGTTCTTGCGGGTGCCGGAGGCTTCGGCGACGCCGCTGCCGGCATCGAGGTCCTTCCGGCTGTACTTGCCGCTCAGGACGCCGCTGCCGAGCGGCGACCAGGGGATGACGCCGAGGCCCATCTCCTGCGCCATCGGGATGAGCTCGCGCTCCACCGTGCGCTCGATCAGGCTGTATTCGATCTGCAGCGCGACCAGCGGCGACCAGCCGCGGAGATCGGCGATCACCTGCATGCGCGCGACCTGCCAGGCCGGCGCGTCGGAGATGCCGACATAGAGCAGCTTCCCGGCGCGCACCAGGTCGTCCATGGCGCGCAGTATCTCCTCGACCGGCGTCACCGCATCCCAGGCATGGAGATAGAGGAGGTCGATATAGTCGGTCTTCAACCGCTGCAGGCTCTGCTCCACCGAGCGGACCATGCTCTTGCGGTGATTGCCGCCGGCATTGGGATCCTTCGGCCGCAGCGGCAGGGTGTACTTGGTGGCGAGCACGAGCTGCTCGCGCTTCTCGGCGGCAAAAGTGCCGACGAAACGCTCCGACGTCCCACCCGTGTACTGGTTGGCGGTGTCGATGAAGTTACCGCCGCGATCGACATAGGTGTCGAAGATCCGGCGCGCCTCCTTCTCATCCGTCCCCCCAGCCCCAATCGGTGCCGAAGGTCATGGTTCCCAAGGCGAGCGGCGAGACCCGGAGGCCGGAACGCCCGAGCAGGCGGTAGGTGTCGAGCGAGTTTGCGTTGGTCATGGGACGACTCCCGCGATCGAGAAGGATGGGGTGACGGAAGGGAGATAAGGTTCTGGTGCTGTTACGTTTATCCGCTATTATCTGCAGTGCTTATGAAGCGGAGGATGTATAATGCGGGGCAGCGATTACACCGAGCTCCGGGCCTTCGCGGCCATCGTCGAGCACGGCTCTTTTGCCCGGGCCGCCAAGCATCTTCGGGTCTCGCCCTCGGCCCTCAGCCAGACCATCCGCGAGCTGGAGACGCGGCTTGGCGTGCGTCTCCTCAATCGCACCACCCGCAGCGTCGCGCCGAGCGAGGCGGGCGCGCGGCTGCTGGCACGGCTCACGCCGGCGCTCGCCGATCTCGATGCGGCGGTCGATGAAGTGCGGGCGCTGCGGGACCAGCCCTCGGGCCCGCTCCGGATCAACAGCACCCGGCTCGCAGTGGTCGATCACCTGGCGCCGCTGGTGGGTCCCTTCCTCAACACCTATCCCGACATCACCCTCGACCTCGTCATCGAGGACCGGCTGGTCGATATCGTCGCCGCCCGCTTCGATGCCGGCATCCGGCTCGGCGAGAAGGTCGAGAAAGACATGATCGCGGTCCGGATCGGCGGCGACCTGCAGCTCGTCTGCGTCGCGTCGCCAACCTACATCGAGCGCCACGGCAAGCCGAAGACGCCGCGCGACCTCCAGGCGCATCGCTGCATCAACTCGCGCTGGCCGACCGACGGCAGCCTCTATCGCTGGGAGTTCGAGCGGGGCGAGGAGAAGCTGGAAGCGGCGGTGCAGGGCCCGCTGATCGCCAACGAGCCCGATCTGGTGCTCACCGCTTGCGCGGCCGGCGTCGGCATCGCCTATGCCTTCGAGCATCGCGTGCGCGCGGAGATCGCGGCCGGGCGGTTGGTGCATCTCCTGAAGGAATGGACGCCGCCCTTTCCCGGCTTCTACCTTTATTACCCCGGCCGGCGGCAGATGCCGCCGGCGCTCCGCGCCTTCATCGATTTCGTGACATATCATGCGGCGGCATAACGAGACATGACGATCTCCATCCCCATGGCGTTTCGGAGGGAGATGTAGAGTGTCCGCGCGAGGCGCGCGCTCCGATCCTTGCGCGATGCTCAGAAGGCGCGGCGGAAAGTGAGGTTGACGCGGCGGCGGCGGAGCTTCGGATGCTCGCCGTCCTTCAGTGGCGCGATGCCGTGATAGCGCAGCCGCGCCGGCCCGCCCCAGACCACGACGTCGCCATGCTGCAGCGGATACTTCTCGGTGGGCGCGTTGCGGGCGAGGCCTCCGAATTGGAAGGTCGCCGGCAGACCAAGCGAGACCGAGACGATCGGATGCGCATAGTCGCGCTCGTCCTTGTCCTGGTGCAGCGAGAGGCGCGTGCCGGGCTCATAGCGGTTGATCAGGCAGGAATCCGGCGCAAAGCCGGGATAGCCGCTCTCCTCGGCCGCTGCGGCCGCCAGCTTCAGGAAGACCGGCGGCATCGGTGGCCAGGGCTTGCCGGTCTCCGGATCCTCGGCGGCGTAGCGGTAGCCGGTGCGATCCGTGACCCAGCCAGCCCTGCCGCAATTGGTCATCGCCACCGACATGACGAAGCCGCCGGGGGTGGTCATGCGGCGGAAAGGAGCGGCATCCGCAACCGTGTTGATTCCGGCCAGCAGCTCCGCTTCGAAAGGCAGTGCATAGCCGCGCAGCAACACCGCGCCTTCGCCCAGGGACTCGCGTTCCGGTACGGTGGTGAACAGGTCCTGCATCATGCGCCGATCGCCACCGAAGCGGTCTCCGCTGTGGAGTGGAGCACCGGGCGATAACCCGCCAGCAGAGCGCCCAAGGTCGAGGGCGGCGTGATCAGCGTTGCGTCGCGCAACGGCCGCGACATCGTTTCATAGCCGAAGGGCGTCCAGCGCAGCGCGTGGCCCGAGATAACGAGGAAGGGCTGGTCGTCCGCCGCCACCATGGCGCCGTCGGGCAGCCGCGAGACCGGGCGCGGCAGCGCGTGCAGGCGCTTTCGCCGCTGCTGCAGGCGCTCGCGGTGGAGAAGGGCGTCGAGCTCGGGCGCCGCCAGGATCGGCCCGCCATTGCCCTTCGCCCAGGCGGTGCGGAACGCCTCTGCGCGATCGCGGCTGCAGTAGAAGCAGGGGCGATGACCGGCAGCGAGCGCCGTCGCCTCGTCGAGAAAGAAGAGTTCGGTCCAGCTCCGCCGTGCCATCGGCTCGCGGTGGAAGGTCTTATAATGCAGCTTGCAGATCAGCCAGGCCTTCAGAGACCAGCGCTTCTTGAGGAGCGTGCGGGTCTCGGGATCGTGGATGATGCCGCGATTGCCCATGAACAGCCCGCGTGCGGGCGTGGCGATGATCTCTCCGAACGGCGTGACGCGGTTCTGCAGGGGCATCGGGAGAGTCTAGCCGCGAACGCGTCCCGCCGCATCCCGACCCTTGCGTCGCTCCTGTCAGCCGGCGGCAGGAGCGGTCACATTCCTGCGCTATTCCGTCGGATATTCTCCAGTCATAGTCGGCGGCATGGTGCCGCATCCGGAAAGTGGGGCTGGAATCTCCTCCGTGCCGGCAATCGACGTGGATCTCGTGCGCCAGTTGCTTGCCGAGCAATTCCCGCAATGGGCCGATCTTCCGATCAGGCCGGTCGAGCCGGGCGGCTGGGACAATCGTACGTTTCGTCTCGGCGATCGCATGTCGGTGCGCCTGCCAAGTGCGCCGCACTATGCACGCCAGGTGGCGAAGGAGCAGCTCTGGCTGCCGCGCCTCGCCCCACAGCTTCCGCTCAGCGTACCGACGCCGCTGGCGCGCGGCATTCCAGGGGCGGGCTATCCCTTCTCCTGGTCGATCTACCGATGGCTGGAAGGCGAGACGGCCCGTCGCGACAACATCACCGATATGACGGCCTTTGCGACTGCGCTCGCGGACTTCCTCAACGCATTGCGACGGATCGATCCGACCGGAGGGCCTGAACCCGGCCCGCACAACTTCTGGCGCGGCGGGCCGCTGGCGCATTACGACGGGGAAACCCGTGCCGCGCTGGAACGCCTGGTCGGGCAGGTTGACACTGCGGCCGCGCTCGATCTCTGGGAGGATGCGCTCTCG
Organism: Binatia bacterium; assembly: GCA_035541335.1. GTDB lineage: Bacteria > Pseudomonadota > Alphaproteobacteria > Dongiales > Dongiaceae > Dongia. The sequence goes on along the minus strand of DATKNM010000196.1, from coordinate 771 downwards.
AGCACGTGGCAGGAGCGCCCGGTCTGGCTTCACGGCGACGTTGCCCAGGGCAATCTTCTGGTTCGCAGCGGCAAACTGGCAGCCGTCATCGACTTCGGCACCTCCGGAATCGGCGATCCTGCCTGCGACCTCGTGATCGCCTGGAAGCTGTTCGAGCGCGAGAGCCGCGAAGTCTTTCGCCGGGCTCTGGCGCTCGATCCCGACACCTGGACTCGCGGTCGCGGTTGGACGTTGTGGAAGGCGCTGATCCTCTGCGCCGGGATGGCCGGCACGATCGATCCCGCGGACATCGAAGATTCCCGCCGCGTCATCGACGTGCTGATCGACGAGCATCGACAGCGGTTCACGGTCGGGAAATGACGGAAAGGAGTGGGCTGGCTCCCCGGGTTGGACTCGAACCAACGACCTGCGGATTAACAGTCCGACGCTCTACCAGCTGAGCTACCGGGGAATATGAGCCTCGCCGGGGGCTGAACCCTCCGGCGGCGCTGCTTATAGCAAAGCGCCGCCGCCGCTGCAAACCCCTTCACATATCTTTGGTATGGGGGTTAATCGCTTGAAATTGCGGTAGAAGCCGGCCCTCAGGCCGCGACCTTGGCGCCACGCCCATAGAGCAGCAGCATGGCGATAATGACCGCGCCATAGATCAGCTGGCGGAACGCCTCCTCGATCTGGATGACCGAGAGAATCGACTGCAGCAGGGTGATCAGGATGACCCCGGCGACTGTGCCGAGATAGGTGCCGCGGCCGCCGAGGATCGAGGTGCCGCCA
>DATKNM010000195.1:0-12705 GCA_035541335.1 Binatia bacterium | reverse complement strand
GGGCTTACCGTGACGCTGGTGACGACCGGTGATGTAGTGGCGAGCTGGACCTCGAACACGCTCGAGCTGCTGCCGATCAACACGCAACTCCGGAGGCTCGGCATCACGGTGATCACCGCCCACGATGTGGCTACTTTCGACGGCAACGAGGTTACCCTCACGAGCAACTACGCCGAACCGGCCCGAAAAATTCGTGCCGCAGCAGTCGTCGGCGTCACTTCGCGTCTGCCGGAGGAAGCGCTCTATCAGGCACTCTTGGACGAGCCTGAGCTTCTGCGCGCGGCCGGCATCAAGTCGGTCACACGGATCGGCGATTGCCTCGCTCCCGGTTTCATTGCGCATGCGGTCTACAGCGGCCATCGCTATGCGCGGGAGCTCGATGCACCGCCGGCCGGCGAGGTGTCGTTCAAGAGGGTGGTCTATACGCCGGCCCGTGCCTGAGCCCGTCCGGTCGTGAACCAGGCGGTTGCGCCCGCGGCGACCTGAGCGCATCCGCCGATCAGCATGGCCAGCATGAGTCCGTCGGCGCCGCGTCCCGCCAGCGCATAGATCGCGCCCAGGACCGCGACACCCACGGTCGCGCCGACCATCCGAGCGACGTTAATCAATGCTCCGGCGGTGCCGGAGCGGGCGGGTGCAACTGCGCTCACCGCCACGTCGGTCAGCGGGCCGGTCGCGAAGCCCATGCCGAGACCACAAAGCATCAAGCCGATCTCGGTGGGGATGGTGGAGGCGACGTGGGCGCTGAACCCGACTGTCAGCAGGCCGCAGCCGATGATGCCGACCCCGCCGCCGGTGGCAAAGCGCGTGCCGAGCCGTTGCCGCAACGCGCCGGAGAAGGGTGAGATCGCGATGTAGATGATCGCCATCGGGACCAGGCCCAGTCCCGCCTGGATCGCCGTAAAGCCGGCTGTGGTCTGCCAATCCAGCAGGCGCACGAACAGCATTCCGTACATGCCGAACGTCATCCCGGCTGTGGCGATGGCGGTGCCGCGGAAGGCCGGGATTTTCAGCAGGTCCAGCGGGACCAGCGCATGCTCCCCGTGGCCGGTCTCGACGCGGATGAAGGCAATGAGCGCCAGGATCCCGGCCGCGAGGGCGACGGCTGCCAGGAAATGTGACCCGTGAGTCTCGATGGCCGCCAGGGTGAGACCGCCCAGCGCGACGATGCCGAGACCCTGTGCCGGTGCGTCGAAGCGGCGATTCTTGGGGTCGGCGGATTCCGGCAGGATCGGAACGGCCATCGCCAGGGCCGCGATGCCGAGCGGCACGACTACCAGGAACACGCTGCGCCAGCCGAAGTGGTCGATCAGCAGGCCGCCGACGGTCGGCCCGATCACGACGCCGAGACCGTTGCAGCCGGTCCAGATGCCGAGCGCATGGCCTCGGGCCTTCGGCTCGGGCCAGGCGACACGGATGATGGCGAGCGACGAGGGCAGCATCAGCGCCGCGCCGAGCCCGGTCAGGGCGCGCCCCGCGATCAGAATTTCGATCGAGGGCGCGGCGGCGCAAAGCACTGAGGCGATGGTGAAGATGCCGGTGCCCAGCATGAACACCAGCCGGCGTCCGTAAAGATCGGCCAGCAATCCGCCAGAGAGAAGTAGGACGGCATATGTGAAGTTGTAGGCATCGATGACCCATTGCAGCGGACCCACGCCGGAATGAAAGGCAGCACCTATGGGTTTTGTGGCGAGATTGACGACGCAAGTGTCAACCTGAGCGATCAATACCGCGAAGCACAGCGTGGCCAGGGCCAGCCACGGATGCTTCAAGGGCGTCGCTCCGCGAGCCGGCGCCGCCGGCGTTGCGCAGATTGCCGTCGCTCGATACGAGGCGGGACTGTTCATCACGCGAATCCCTGCTGTGCCAAGGGTCGATGAATCGAATGTAGGCGGGCGCTCGGACGAGATGGTTCGGTCCCGGTCGAAATATGGTCATTTCGGAACCAGCACCATCTGATTGTTGTGCCGGTACAAACGCTCCTGGCAGAGGATGTCAGGAGCAGGCGCCGGTTCCGGCTTGCCCGCTGCGCCGGTTCCCGGTAAGAGCCTTTCCATGCTGGATCACCTTAAGGACAAAAATCGGGCCTGGGCGGCGCGCAAGATCGCGGCCGATGCCGGTTTCTTCAAGCGGCTCGAAGCACAGCAGGCGCCGGAATACCTCTGGATCGGGTGCTCGGACAGCCGGGTGCCGGCCAACGAGATCGTCGACCTTGATCCCGGCGAGCTTTTCGTCCATCGCAACGTAGCGAACTTGGCCCCACCTCAGGATGCGAATTACCTATCCGTCCTGCAGTTCGCCGTCGATGTCTTGCGCGTGAAACACGTCATGGTCGTCGGCCATTACGGCTGTGGCGGTGTACGCGCAGCGGTAGATGGCCAGCGGCGCGGCCTGGTTGACCATTGGCTGCATCCGATCCGCGAGGTTCACCACGACCATCGACACGAGCTGGAGGCGATTACCGACGAGCGCACGCGCCTCAATCGGCTCTGCGAGCTGAATGTGATCCGACAGGTGAAGAACGTGGCGTCGGATGTCTTTGTCCAGGAGGCCTGGGCACGCGGCCAGCCGCTCAGCGTGCACGGTTGGGTCTATTCTCTCTCCTCGGGGCTGATCAACGATCTCAACGTCACTGTCGTCAAGCCGGAAGACCTGGAGCGATTGGGGTAGCCATGCTCTACACGATCCTCTGCTACAACGACGAGAAGGTTACCACCTCCTGGACCAAGGCCGAGGACGATGCGGTCATGGCCCGGCTCGGCACCATCACGCAGCGGCTGGTCTCGGAAGGTAAGCTTGGTCCGGTGGCACGGCTGCAGCCGACCGGTCAGGCGACCACGCTCCGCAAGAGCAAGAACGGTCCGGTGGTAACCGACGGACCTTTTGCCGAGACCAAGGAACATCTCCTTGGCTTCTATATCGTCGACTGCGCGAGTATCGACGACGTGGTTGAGATTGCAAAGGAGTTGCAGGCGGCGAATGCCGGCCCCAGTTCCTATGAAATTCGTCCGGTAATGTTCTACGTCGGCACCGACGGCAAGCCTGCATCGGCCGCCTGATCGTCTCGGGCTATTCGATGTAGCCTGCCAGGGTGGCGGGCGATGGCGGGTGTTGCCGATACTCGCTTCGCGGATCCAGCTCCGGCGCGCCATAGGTTCCCGCAGTCATGGGCACGGCAACGTAATCGCTCTGCTCTTGGGGCGTCTTTGCGCGGCGTTTCAGGACGCGGTAGATGGCGAATGTGCCCACCATGATGAAGCAGCTTGCGGCGAAGAGCAGCAGACCCTGCGGCCCCAATTCGTGCATGACGAGACCGGCCGTCGCCGGCCCGAGGCAGGAGCCCAGTCCCCAGGCGAACAACAGCCCGCTCGATGCGGCGACGAACTCGTGGCGCTCGACGTAGTCCGTGGTCTGGCCGACAGCGAGAGCATAGAGCGGCGATTCGAATGCGGTCAGGATGAAGAACAGGATCACCATCTCGGTGAAGCTGATGTCGGGCAACGAGTAGAGCACCAGGGATGTGGCGGCCGAGATGATCATGATCGAGATGATGACCGGCCGGCGCCCGTAGTTGTCGGAGACATAGCCGATCGGATACTGCGTGACCAGGGCGGCGATTGTCGTGATCGAATAGAGCAGGCTGAGTTGCTTTTCGCTGTAGCCGTGATCAGTGATATAGGCCGGCATCAGGCCATAGAGCCCCCCGTTCATCATGCCGGAACCGAACGCACAGACGACGCCCGTCGGCGAGATTCGGAACAGGCGGGCAATGCTCAGATACCTATGTTCGCCGATCTCCGGGTTGCCGACCTTGGTGACCGCAAGCGGGATCATGGCGGCGGAGAGGCCGATGGTCACGATGACGAAGAGCAGGATGCCGTCTGGCTTGTCGAAGTTCAACAGCAGCGGAGAAACGCCTGACGCCGCCCAGCTCGCCGTTGTATACATGGCGAACACCCGGCCGCGGTTCTCTTCGCTGGCCTTGTCGGTCATCCAGGATTCGATCACCACGAATGCTCCGGCGAGCGCGTAGCCGCCCATACCGCGCAAGGCGATCCAGAAGATCGGCTCACGGAGCAGAATAAACAGGATGGCGGTGTTCGAGGAACAGACGGCAAAGAAGCCGAAGGCGCGGATGTGTCCGACCCGGTCGATCATTCGCTGGGAGGTCAGAGTGCCCAACAGGAAACCGATGAAATAGGCGGAGGCCGCTGCGCCGACGATGAAGGTGGATGCCCCTGATGAAGACAGGCGGAATCCGACCAGCGGCGACATGACGCCGAGTGCGCCCTCCATGAGGACGACCGCGCACAGAACCGGCGCCACCGGCTGAAAGCATTTCCACATATCTGTCCCCCGAGCGCTCCGGCCAGGGTATCATACCTTAAAGGATCGTCACTCCACCAAGGCGCTTTGACCGCGCTTGTAGAGCCCGTTGGCGATGATCAGCCGTTGGACTTCGCTGGCGCCTTCCCAGATGCGGTCCACTCGGAGTTCGCGATAGAAGCGCTCCGCCACATTCTCGCGCATATAGCCACGTCCGCCAAAGATCTGCACGGCGCGGTCTGCCACTCGATTCGCCATCTCGGATGCGTAGAGCTTCGCCATGGAACACTGGGCGTGGCTGACCTTCATATCCTCGCCGCCATCGATCGCTTCCGCCGTACGATACGTCATCAGCCGCGCGGCCCAGAGCTCGGTGACGCTGTCGGCGAGCATGAACTGTACCGCCTGCTTGTCGGCCAGCATCTCACCGGACATGGGCCGCCCTCGGGCAAACGTGCTGGCCTCGTCGACCAACCTTGCGGCGGCGCCACAGCACCGCGCGGCGATCATCAAGCGCTCGTATCGGAACCAGTCATAGGTGAAGCCCATGCCGTCGCCTTCCGCACCGATCCGATTCTCGGCCGGCACGCGTACATCCGTAAACCGCAGGATCGGGTGATGGGCGCGGTAGTTGTGTGAGTAGGCAGGCGTCCGGAGGACCTCAACGCCGGGTGCATGGCGGTCGACGAAGAACAGGCTGTGGCTGCCGGCATTCGGTCCCGCGGTCAGCTTGGCCTGGAAGATGATGTAGTGGGCGAGGTTGAAACTGGTGACGTGCCATTTCTCGCCGTTGAGAACGTAGTCATCGCCATCACGTCGCGCCGTCGCCTGGATCGCGTCGACGTCCGATCCGGCATCGGCTTCGGTAATGGCGTAGCACTCATGCATCTCGTCGCGGATCAGCGGCTTGATCCACGTGTCGATCTGTTGCGGCGTACAGGCGTTCAGCATCCAGCTTTGCGGATTGTTCCCGCACCAGCCGAGCGCGTTGGTGACGCGCCCTAGCTCTTCCTGAGTGACAGCTTGCTCAAGCATGGAAAGACCCTGGCCACCCATCTCGACCGGGATGTCCATGTTGTAGAGGCCGGCGGACTTGGCGCCCTCTTTGTGCCGGCGCAACTCCTCTGCGGGAATTTCCCCGCCGTTCATCTCCGCGTGGACCTCCCAGGGCATGAGTTGCTCGGTGACGAAGCGGCGGACCCGCTGCTGGATTTCCCGGACGCGCGGCGGCAATGGATACGACATGGAGAGACTCTCTGGAATTGATCAAGCCGCGAGGTCGCGGCCGAGCTTGGAGTTGATTTCGGCCATCATACCCGGCGCGGGCGGTTCGGCGAGCCGGGCAACGGGCAGGGCGCGACGAACGATCTCGTGCAGCTGCCGCAGCGCCACCTCCTTCTCGGAGAAGATGCCGAAGGAGTACCCGCGCGACCGCAGGCCCTGCTGGACGGAGGCGGTGAGCATCTCGTCCTCGTTCTGCACCTGCACATTGATTCTGTAGTTGAGATAGCGCGAGGCCCGAAGCTGCCGGTTCTCCGGCATGCCCCACCGCCTTGCCCGCAGGCGGACCCGTCCCGGTCCCAGCGGCAGCGCCTCGAAGCTGGTGATGAGGTCGGGATAGAAATCGAGCGCCACATTCGGCAGCAGCGTGTAGTAGCACCAGGCGCGCCGGCGCTCTTCGGGGAGATATTCGGGCTGTGGTGCGATCCGCTGATACATCCGCTCACTCCAGTGCGGCGAGAGTTTGTCGCGGATCGTGCCGACCTGACGAGAGACTCCCGTCGGCTGGGCGTCGGCTGTATAGCTGTTGCCGAACATGCGCTGCAGGCCGGGATGGCCTGTCGGTACGTGATAGCCTTCGAGGTAGTTGTCCATCAGGTTCTTCCAGTCGATCGGAAGGTCGCAGTGCCAGCCGGTCCCGAAGGACATCATCTCCGTCGTGCGATAAGCCTCTAGCTCTGCATGATACGGCGCGAAACGATCCGCGACGTTGCTCGCGCCCGGCTTGAACCGCACAAAGATGAAGCCGAGATAGTCCTCGACCTCGATCGGCCGCAGGCCGAACTCGGTCTTGTCGATGGTGGGAAAAGTCTTCTCCGCGGGGATTGCCTTCAGCGCGCCGTCGAAGCTGTAGCTCCAGCCATGATAGGGACAGCGGATAGCCCCGCGGCAATGGCCATGCTCGCCCGACACGAGACCATGGGCGCGATGCCGGCAGGTGTTGTAGAAGCCGCGCAGTGTGCCGCCCTCACCGCGAATGACGAGGCCGCGCTCGCCGAATGCCTCCACAGCGAGGAAATCTCCGGGCTGCTTCAGGTCGCTGCGATGGCCTGCCAGGACCCAACTCGAGAGGAGCAGGTGTTCTCGCTCCAGCGCGTGGAACTCGGTATTGTCGTAGCACCAGCCTGGCAGCGTCTCGTCTCGGGAATTGCGGGTCATGCCGTACCTCAAGCCGCGGAATTGGCGACGTCTGCCGCATCGGCGACGAAGTGGTCGGGAAACAGGCCGTGGAGGAACGCGCGCACCACGCGACGCGCGGTCTCGCGATCGGTTTCTTTGGGATTGATCAACATGTCCAGCCAAAGCCCGTCGCTCATGGCGCTGAAACCCTTGGCGATCAGCGCCGCGTCGCGATCGGGACCAGAAATCTCCTGGAACAGTCCGGCCGCGACCGCCTGGAACTCGCGATTGAGGCTCTGGCAAACCGCCATGAAATCCGGTCGCCAGCGCGTCTCGCCCCAGAACGCGTACCAGACCGTCACCGTCTTGCGATTGGCCACCAAGCGCTGGAAATCACCCTCCAGCATCGCGATGATCCGGGCGGTGGGCGAGGGTGGGGCAGCCTCGACATTGGCGCGCCAATAGCGCCGGTATTCCTCGACCATGTGGTTCAAGGTGGCAATCAGCAGCGCGTCCTTGCTCTTGAAGTAGAAATTGACGATCCCGGTCGAGAGCTTTGCCGTCTCGGCCACATCGGCCAGGGTCAGCTCGGAGAAGCCTTTGCGTGCGATGCCGTCGATCGTCGCTTCGATCAACTGCACCCGCCGCACTTCCTTGATTGCACCGCGCGCCATTCTCTGTCGCAGTCCCCTGTTATTAATCGAATTACCTAGCACTCATCGAATGACGGTTCAATCAAAATGGCGCGTACCAATTATTATACAGTCGTAAAATTAGTCTGGCCGCGGTTGCCAGCGGCCGCTATTCTGCGGCTCCGTTTGCGGGGAGTGATGCGATGGCCTTCGATTTCCAGCCGACCGATGAGCAGCGCATGCTGGTCGATACCGTGCGTGCCTTCATCGTAGCGGAGCTCTATCCGCACGAGCGGACGGTGGACAAGCTGGGCCACGTGCCGCCGGAGCTCGGCAAGGAGATCAAGGAGAAGGCGAAGGCGATCGGACTCTATTCGGCAAACATGCCGGAATCGGTCGGCGGCGCCGGGCTCGACGTCATGTCGCAGATGCTGCTGGAACGCGAGCTCGGCAAGGTGAACTGGGCGGTGCAGAAGTTCGTCGGCCGGCCTTCGGCGATCCTCATGGCCTGCAGGGACGAACAGGTCGAGAAGTACCTGTTGCCGACGGTACGCGGCGACAAGAGTGAAGTCTTCGCCCTGACCGAGCCCGGATCGGGCTCGGACGCGATGTCGATCTCGACCCGCGCGGAGCAGGACGGCGACGACTATGTCATCAAGGGCCAGAAGCACTTCATCAGCGGTGTCGGCCTGCCGGACTTCGCGATCGTCTTCACCGTGACCGGCGTCGAGGAGACCAAGCGCGGGCCGCGCAAGCAAGTGACGGCCTTCCTGGTCGATCGCGACACCCCGGGCTTCACGATTCGTCGCGGACCCCGCTGTGTCGCCTACCGCGCCTATGACAATTACGAGCTCTTCTTCGACAACGTCCGCGTCAACAAGCGCCAGATCCTGGGCGAGGTCCACAAGGGCTTCGTTCATGCCGAGGAATGGCTGGTCGGCGGCCGGGTCTTCATCGCCGCCAATTGCTGCGGCAAGGCTGAGCGCGCCATGGAGCTGGCGCTCAACTGGGCGGCGACCCGCAAGCAGTTCGGCCAGACCATCGGCAAGTTTCAGGGTGTCTCCTTCAAGCTGGCTGATATGAAGACCGAACTCTCCGCCGCCGATGCGCTCGTCGCCTATGTCTGCTGGAAGCTGCAGAACGGGACGATGACCAATGGCGACGCGGCCATGGCGAAGCTCTATGCCAGCGAGATGCTGGGCCGCGTCACCGACCAGGCGATCCAGGTCTTCGGCGGCATGGGCCTGATGGAAGAGCTGCCGCTGGAGATGATGTGGCGCGACGCGCGCATCGAGCGCATCTGGGAAGGAACCTCGGAGATCCAGCGCCACATCATCTCGCGCGAGATGCTGCGCCCCTTGGAGCAGTAGTCATGTACCGCGTCGATCTCCTGAAAGGCCGACGGATCCTGATCACCGGCGGCGGCACCGGCCTCGGCTTCGCCATGGGCGCGCGATTCATGGAGCTCGGCGCCGATCTCGTCATTTGCGGCCGCCGCGAGGCCGTGCTCCAGGAAGCGGCGAAGAAACACGAGGCGGCGTTCGGCCGGCGGGTCGAGATCCATGTCTGCGACATCCGCGACGCCGCGCAGGTCGATGCGATGCTCGACGCGATCTGGCAGAGCGGCGCGCTGGACGCCCTGGTCAACAATGCTGCCGGCAACTTCATCGCCCGCAGCGAGGAGCTTTCGCCGCGGGCGGTCGATGCGGTGCTCGGCATCGTGCTGCATGGCAGCGCCTATGTGACCCTCGGCTGCGGCAGGCGCTGGCTGGCGGCGGACCATCCGGCGGCGGTCCTGTCGATCGTCACGACCTATGCCTGGACCGGCTCTGCCTATGTCGTGCCGTCGGCCATGGCGAAGGCCGGCGTGCTCGCCTTGACCCGCAGTCTCGCGGTGGAGTGGGGCGGTCGCGGCATCCGGCTGAATGCCATCGCGCCGGGCCCGTTTCCGACACCGGGCGCTTGGGAGCGGTTGGTCCCGCGCCCCGATCTTGCGGAGACCTTCGAGACCCGCAATCCGCTAGGCCGTGCCGGCAAGCATGAGGAGCTGGCGAACCTCGCCGTGTTCCTGCTGGCGGGCGAGAGCGGTTACGTCAACGGCGAGGTCGTCACGATCGACGGCGGCGAGTGGCTCCAAGGCGCCGGCCAGTTCAACTTCCTCGGCACAGCGATGAGCGAAGCCGACTGGCAGGCGATGAAGCCGAAGAAGAAGAGCTAGTCCCGCTTCAATCCCTCTAGAGCGAGATCGCCGGTCTCGATGGCGTGGCGCAGGGAGTCGAGCGCCCGCTCGACCTCCTCGTACATGAATCGCGCCCGTTCGAGGAAGCGGACGTCGGCCTCGACGATCGGCCCGTGCTCGGTGTCGGCAAGATCGAGCGCCTGGGCGAGATAGCGTCCCTTCAGCTTAGCCGCCAGCCGGGCCAGCCGCTGCACCTCGGCGGGCGTTGCGCCGACCACGGCGCCGCCGATCTCCGCCCGGGTGAAGTTCCGGACGTCGGAGGCGAGGTGATAGAGATACTGGCCGACGGTCGGCGGGTTCTCGAACAGCCGAGCGCGCTTGGTGGCCACGGCGGCCGTCTTGGTCGGCACCGCACCGCCGGCCGTGGGCATGCGCAGCACCGGCCCGTTGGCATTGGCCGGCGGCGTGGTGCTCGCGGCGGTTCCGTTCTTGATAGCGGGCTTGGCATCCTCGCCCCGGCCGAACATCGACAGCATCGAACTCTCTCCCCGGATACAGGCGGGAGCGCCTGCAGTCGAGGCGATGCAACTCTCATGCCTTGAGCGCGGCGCAATAAGAGTCTGAAAATATAGAATAATAGGGAGGGAGGGTGAGCGCGCGGCAGACTTTGCCGGGTCAGGCGAAGACGAACTGTCCCTTGCCGCGACCCTTGGAACTGGCCAGCGCCTCGAACGCCTTGCCGATGAGCGAGTCGGCGTTCTCTGCGCTGGTCGGATAGAGCGAGATACCAAGATTGACCGGAAACCGGCGCTCCAGATCGCCCAGCGAATAGGGCTTGGTCAGCTCCTGGACGATCTTCTCGGCCACGATCTGGATGTCTTCCACCCGCGGCATGGATTCGACCAGGATCGCCAGCTGGTGGTGCTCGAAGCGGGCGACCGTGTCGCTGGCCCGCAGGGCCGAGGAGGCGCGGTCGGCCGCGATCTGCATGACGAGGTCGCCGATCGCGTCGCCAGCCTCCGCCGGCAGCTCGGCCACTTCGAGGAGCAGCAGGGCGAAGAAGTCCTTGTTGCGCTTGGCGCGCCGCGCCGCGAGGCCGAGGATTTCCCAGAACAGGAACTGGCTGGCAAGCCCGGTGGTGGGATCGAACAGCCGCGGCAGGCTGCGCTTCTGTCCGGTGCCGCCGGTGGCAATGACATAGCGGATTGAACGCCGAAGCCCGCGTGGCGTGGCTTCTTCCTCGAACAGACAATCGGCCGCGCCGGAACGCTTCAGCGATTGCTCGGTCGCGCGATCGATCGTGCCGGTGAGCGCGATGATCGGGCCGCGGGCTGAAACGGTGGCAACCACGCCCTCCGCCTTGGTCATGCCGGACTCGATCAGCGGCTTCAGGTCCAGGAGGACCGCATCGAAGGCGTCAGTGATCCCCGTAGCGTCGGCCGGCTTCGCCGCGCGCCGCACCACGTAGCGGTCCTCGCCGAAGCTCTCGCACAGCCGGTCCACGGTGTTGTTCACCGCGGGAGCGTCCGAGATCACGAGCAGGCGGATGATGCGGGGGAGGTCGGTCTGGCCCATGTCACTCTTCCTCCAGCGGAACCTGCCATTGGGGGTTTAACAAAATCTTAAATGCGGCTACCACCGACCCGATGATCGAGGACTCAACGCTGGAGCAGTTGATTGGTGCCGTTCCGTTGCTGGCGGATCGCCCGGCATCGGACTGGCATGTCACGCGGCTGGCCGGCATGACCAACCGGAGCTGGCGGCTTACCGCCGGTGATCGTGATCTGGTTCTGCGCGCGCCCGGAGCGTCATCGCAGCGCTACCTCTCGCGCGCCCAGGAGCTGCGCAATGCCGGGCTGGCGGCCGGCATCTGCATCGCGCCGCCCCTGCTTTACGCGGACTTGGAGACCGGCGTGACGCTCCAGCCCTTCCTGGCCGGGGCGCGTGCGCTGGGGCCCGGCGACCTCGCCGAAGCGGAACTGGCGCGCAAGGTTGGAGCATTGCTCGGGCGTCTCCACCGCTCGGGCTGTCGCTTCGCGGGAACCATGGCGCCGTTTCCGATCATCGATGTCTATCTCGGGCTTGCCGCCGATGAGCGTTTGCGCGCGCTTCGCCGACGCATGGAGCCGATCCGGGCCGCGCTGGAGCAGAATGTTCCGCCCGCAGTGCCCAGTCATATCGACGCCAATCCGACCAACTTCCTATTGCTGCCAGACGGCAGCCTGAAGCTGATCGACTGGGAGTTTTCCGCCATGTGCGAGCCCGCCTGGGATCTCGCCTCTGTCGTCATTGAAGGCGCGATGTCGGCGGAAGCAATCTCGGCGCTGCACGAAGGCTATGGGCGGGCTCCCGACATCAGCCGACTGTGGCTGATGCGAACGGCGCTCCACCTTGTGGCCGGCAGCTGGACCTATGCGGAGATCGCCGGGGGAAACAGGGCGGCGGGCTTGCCGGAGCTGCTCGAAGACCGTCTGACGCGTCTCGAGCGGAAGCTCGACGATCCCGCGCTCGCGGGGCATCTGCGGCAGGCAGGCTGAACCGTCAGCGCTCCGGACTCCAGGCGGCCCGCTCGCAATTCTCCAGCTGGCGGCCGATCAGGCGGCGGAAGAAATCGCCGTGGCCCACGACGGCGATGCGCGGCTCGGGACGCGACGCAATCATCGCCTTGAACGCCGACACCCGTGCCGCGAGATCCTCCAGGGATTCCTGCGGGAAGCCGAGATCGCAGATCGGCAGGTCGTGACGCCAGAACGGGTCGTCCAGCCCGTCGAAATCGAGATCCGGGAAGTCGGCGCGGAGCTCTGCGACCCCACGGCCGATGTCGCAGCTGCTGATCTGCCACTCGCGATGCAGCGGCGTGATCTCGTAGCGGAAGCGGTCGCCGAAGATGCCGGTCGCCGTCTGGATCGCGCGGGTGAGCGGGGAGACCAGGACGACGTCGTAGGTATCGCTGGCCATATGCTCCCGCGCAGCCGCCACTTGCCGATGACCCAGCTCGGTCAGCCGCGCGTCGAAATGCATCGGGTCTTCCCCGGTCGCATCGTAATGGGCGTTGAAGGTGGACTGGCCGTGGCGAATGAGGTGGATGGTCGTCGGCATCAATGGGCTTTCGGGCTCGTTGCGGCGCTCTCATAGACCGTTGTGCGGGAAAGATAAAGCTGCCGGCGC
>DATKNM010000194.1:0-6720 GCA_035541335.1 Binatia bacterium | reverse complement strand
CGCCCGACGCCTGCCGCAATACCCGGCGGATTACGGCTTCCTGGAATTCGCGAAGCCGATCATCCGCGACGGCCTCGACCGCCTCCGGGCCGGCGGGGCCGAGCGGATCCTGGCGGTGCCCGGCATGCTGTTCGCAGCCGGCCACGCCAAGGACGACATTCCCTCGGTCCTGAACACCTATCAAGCCCAGCATGCGGGCCTCAGGATCGATTACGGTCGCGACCTCGCGGTCGATTTGAAATTGCTGCGGGTCGCGGCGGAGCGGATCGAGGCGGCCGAGAAGGCGGTGACCCGCAAGGTGCCGCGCTCCGAGACCCTGCTGATGGTGGTGGGGCGCGGGACCTCCGATCCCGACGCCAATTCCAACATCACCAAGGTCGCGCGCATGCTCTGGGAGGGCATGGGCTTCGGCTGGTGCGAAGTCGCCTATAGCGGCGTCACCTTCCCTCTGGTCGGCCCCGGCCTCGAGCATGCGGTGAAGCTCGGCTATCGTCGGATCATCGTCTTCCCGTATTTCCTCTTTACCGGCGTGCTGGTGAAGCGGATCTACTCCATCACCGACGAGATGGCCGAACGCCATCCCGAGATCGAGTTCCTGAAGGCGCAGTACCTCAACGACCATCCGCTGGTGCTCGACGCCTTCGCCGCGCGGGTCGAGGAGATCCTCGCCGGCGAGAACAAGATGAATTGCGGCCTCTGCAAGTACAGGGAACAGGTGCTCGGCTTCGAGGGCGAGGTCGGCCGGCCGCAGGAAAGCCACCACCATCACGTCGAGGGCATCGGCACCGATGCCGGTCATGACCATCACCACCAGGGGCATGATCACGATCATCATCACGATCATGACCACGACCATGGCCACCATCACGGTCACGATCATCACCACGATCACGACCATGAGCATCATGGCAACGGTCATAGTCACGCCCATGGGGCCCATACCCACACGCATTTCCCGCCGCCGCATCCGGATCATCCGCATGGGCCGGGGAAGCGGGATCCGGAGCGCCTCTGAACGTGCCGCCGCGCGACTACATCCGGGATCCGGACGAGATCTACCGCCAGTCCTTCGCGGTGATCGAGGCGGAGGCGGAGCTTTCGCACCTGCCGGCCTGGCTGCAGCCGGTGGCGCGGCGGATGATCCATGCCTGCGGCATGACCGACCTGCCCGCGGACCTGGTCTGGCAGGGCGATCCGGTCGGTGCCGCGCGCGCCGCCCTGGCGGCGGCGGCGCCGATCCTGTGCGACGCGCAGATGACCGCCTCCGGCATCATCCGGAAGTTCTTCGCCGGCAACGAGATCGTCTCGCTGATCAACGACCCCAGGGTGCCTGAGCTTGCGAAAACGCTCGGGACCACGCGGTCGGCGGCGCAGGTCGAGCTTTGGCGCGATCGCCTCGCTGGCGCGGTGATCGCGATCGGCAACGCGCCGACCGCGCTCTATCACCTGATCGATCTCATCGAGGCAGGCGGGCCGCGACCGGCCGCGTTGTTCGCCTTCCCGGTCGGCTTCGTCGGCGCGAAGGAATCGAAGGACGATCTGATCGCGGCCGGTCTCGGCGTTCCTTATTTGACGTTGCGCGGGCGGCGCGGCGGGAGTGCGATCGCCGCTGCGGCGATCAACGCGCTCCGGGAGAGCCGGGAATGACGGCGCCCTGGCTCATCGTCATCGGCATCGGCGAGGACGGCATCGACGCGCTGCCGCCGATCCATCGCGCGACCATCGCCGCGGCGGAGCTCATCATCGGCGGCGAGCGGCATCTGGCGATGCTGGGGCCGGTGAATGCGGAGACGCAGAGCTGGGCCTCGCCGCTCTCGAAGACTGTCGCCGAGATCCTCGCGCGCCGCGGCCGGCCGGTCGTGGTGCTGGCAACCGGCGATCCGATGCATTTCGGGATCGGCGTGACGCTCGCGAAGAGAGTCGCGCGGGAGGAGATCGCGATCCATCCGCACCTCTCCGCCTTCAGCCTGGCGGCGGCGCGGCTTGCCTGGCCGCTGGCCGAGGTCGAGTGCCTGACCTTTCACGGTCGTCCGATCGAGCTGCTGACCGCGGCCGTGGCGCCGCGGCAGAAGCTGATGATCCTTTCCCATGACTCCACGACGCCCGGCCTGGTGGCGGCGCGGCTGGCAGCGCTCGGCTACGGCGCCAGCCGCTTCGTCGTGCTCGAGCATATGGGCGGGTCGAAGGAACGCGTCCGGGAGTCGAAGGCGGAGGATTGGGGCGCCAACGACGTCGCGGACCTCAACACCATCGCCATCGATTGCGTGGCACGGCCGCACGCCCGCGTGCTGCATCGCGGCTTCGGCCTCCCCGACGATGCGTTCCGCCATGACGGGCAGCTGACCAAGCGCGAAATCCGTGCCGCGGCTCTGTCGGCATTGGGACCCTTGCCCGGCGAGCTGCTCTGGGACATCGGCGCGGGCTGCGGCTCCATCGCCATCGAATGGCTGCGCCATAACCGCAACCAGCGCGCCATCGCCGTCGAGCGCGACCGGGAGCGCGCCGCGATGGTCCGCGACAATGCGGCAGCCCTTGGCACACCGAATTTGCAGCTGGTCGAGGGCGAGGCGCCGGAAGCACTGCACGACCTGCCCGCGCCGGATGCGGTCTTCATCGGCGGCGGGGCCGGACGCGCGGGCGTAATCGACGCCGCGTGGCTGGCGCTGAAGCAAGGCGGTCGTCTGGTCGCGCATGCGGTCACGATGGAAAGCGAGCAGGCGCTCTATGCCGGCTTCGCGGCCCATGGCGGCGAGGTGACGCGGCTCAGCGTCGAGCGATTGCAGCCGGTCGGCGCGCTGCACGGCTGGAAACCGCTGATGCCGGTCACCCAATGGCGCGCGGTGAAGCCATGACCGGCATCGTCTATGGCGTCGGCGTCGGTCCCGGCGATCCGGAGCTCGTCACCGTGAAGGCGGCCCGCCTGATCGCCGCCGCCGATCTCATCGCCTATCCCGCGCCGGAGGAGGGCGAAAGCTTCGCGCGCAGGATCGCGGCGCCGCATATGAGACCGGGCCAGCGCGAAGTTGCGATCCGGATGAAGATCGGCGACGGGCAGTTTCCCAAGGACGACGTCTATGACGCGGCCGCCGCACGTCTCGCTGCAGCGGCACGAAGAGGGGAGACCGTGGTCGTGCTCTGCGAGGGCGACCCGTTCTTCTACGGCTCCTTCATGTATCTCTATGCCCGTCTTGCGACCCGGGTGCGGGTCGAGGTGGTGCCGGGCGTCTCATCGCTGATGGCCTGCGCCGTCGCCAGCGGCGGCGCGCTCGCGGCGAAGAACGATGTCCTCACGATCGTGCCGGCGCCGCTGCCTGAATCGGAGTTGAAGCGCCGGCTCGGCGAAGCGGAGGCGGCGGCGATCATCAAGCTTGGGCGGCATTTCCCCAAGGTGCGCAAGGTGCTGGACGAGCTCGGTCTCACGCGCCATGCCCGCTACGTGGAGCATGCGACCCTCGATTCCCAGAAGGTGATCCGGTTGGACGAGTTCGACGGCGCGACGGCGCCCTATTTCTCCATGCTGCTGGTGCACCGGCGTGGGGAGGCGTGGTCGTGAGGGAGGGGGTCATGAGCAACGTTCCGGCGATCGTGATCCTCGGCTCCTCGGCGCTGAAGCTGGCGGAACGGGTGCGCGCGGCCTTGGGCGAAGCGGAAATCCATGCTCTCGCGGCGCGCGGACCGTTGATGGAAGGCGGGACCGATGCCAGCTTCAGCGAAGCCATCCCGCATATCTGCGCCTTGTTCGACGAGGGACGGCCGATCATCGGCATCTGCGCCTCCGGCATCCTGATCCGCGCCTTGGGGGCGGCCTTGCAGTCGAAGCAGGTCGATCCGCCGGTGGTCGCCGTCGCCAAGGACGGGTCCAGCGTCGTGCCGCTGCTCGGCGGCCATCACGGCGCCAACGATCTCGCGCGCAAGATCGCCGCGGCGATCGGTGCTCATGCCGCGATCACGACGGCGAGCGACGTCAAGCTCGGCATCGCCCTGGACCAGCCGCCGGCCGGCTGGCGTATCAAGGACCCGGCCGCGGTCAAGCGGGTCACCGCGGCGCTGCTGAACGGCGCCCGGGCGCGGATCGCCAACGAGACCGCGGCCGATCCATCGTGGCTGAAGCCGGTCAGCGGCGGCGATGACGTTCAGATCCTGATCTCGCATCGTGCCGATGCGGCAGCGGACCTGGTCTATCATCCGGCTTCGCTGGTGCTCGGCATCGGCTGCGAACGCCTCACCGCGCCCGACGAGGTCATCACCCTGGCGCGGCGCTGCCTGGCCGAAGCCAACCTCGCGGAGGCCTCGGTCGCGTGCATCGCTTCGATCGCCTTGAAGGCCGCCGAGCCGGCGATCCACGCCGCGGCACAAGCGTTCGGCGTCCCGGCGCGCTTCTTCTCGGCCGCCGAGCTGGAGCGCGAGACGCCGCGGCTGAAATCGCCCTCCGAGGTCGTCTTCGTCGAGACCGGCTGCCACGGCGTCGCCGAGGGTGCCGCCCTCGCCGGCGTCGGCGCGAGCGGCAGGCTCGTGGTGACCAAGACCCGCTCCACCCGTGCGACCTGCGCGATCACCGAGTCCCTCGGCGTGCTCGACCCGGCCAAGATCGGGCGCGCCCGCGGCCGGCTCGACATCGTTGGCATCGGTCCGGGTGCCGCCGCGGGCCGCACCGCCGAGGTCGACGCCGCCTTGCGCACCGCGACGGACCTGGTCGGCTACAAGCTCTATCTCGATCTCCTGGGATCGCTCGCCGCCGGCAAGCGCCTCCACGGCTACGCGCTCGGCGCGGAGGAGGAGCGGGTCAGGATCGCCCTCGACCTCGCGGCCGAGGGGCGCGACGTCGCCCTGGTCTGCTCCGGCGATGCCGGGATCTATGCCATGGCGACCCTGGTCTACGAGCTGATCGAGCGCGGCAACAATTCGGACTGGGCGCGGGTCGAGATCCGCGGCCTCCCCGGCGTCTCGGCGATGCAGGTGGCGGCGGCCCGGATCGGCGCGCCGCTCGGCCATGACTTCTGCGCGATCTCGCTCTCCGATCTCCTCACGCCATGGCCGGCGATCGAGCGCCGCTTGAAGGCCGCCGCCGAAGGCGACTTTGTCATCGCCTTCTACAATCCAGTCTCGCAGCGCCGCCGCAGCCAGCTCGCCGCGGCGAAGGAGATCCTGTTGAAGCACCGACCTGCAACGACGCCGGTCGTGCTCGCCCGCAATCTCGGCCGCGAAGGCGAGACCGTGCGCGTGGTGGAGCTCGGCGCCCTCGACATCGATGCCGTGGACATGCTGACCCTGGTCGTCGTCGGCAGCAGCGAGACCCGCATGGTCGAGCGCCCCGATGGCGGCGTCTGGGTCTATACGCCTCGCGGCTATGCCAGCAAGGTCACTTTGGAGCAGGCGTCATGAGCATCGTCCATTTCATCGGCGCCGGGCCTGGCGATCCGGAGCTGATCACCGTCCGGGCGAAGCGGCTGATCGAGACCTGCCCGGTCGTGCTCTATGCCGGCTCGCTGGTGCCGAAGGACGTGATCGCGCTCGCGCGTGCCGACGCGCGGATCATCGACACGGCACCGCTGCACCTGGACGAGATCATCGCCGAGATCGAAGCGGCGCATGCGAAGGGCGAGGACGTGGCGCGGGTCCATTCCGGCGATCCCTCGATCTACGGCGCGGTCGCCGAGCAGATGCGGCGGCTGGACGCGCTCGGCATTCCCTATGACGTGACGCCGGGCGTGCCGGCCTTCGCCGCCGCGGCGGCGATGCTGAAGTCCGAGCTGACGCTGCCGGAAGTCTCGCAGACCATCATCCTCACCCGCACCGAGGGCGAAGCCTCGCCGATGCCGGCGGGCGAGACCCTGGCCGAGCTCGGCCGCTCGCGGGCGACGCTGGCGATCCATCTCTCGGTCCGCAACATCCACAAGGTGGTCGCCGACCTCTCGCCGCATTACGGCCCCGATTGCCCGGTCGTCGTGGTCTATCGCGTCGGGTGGCCGGACCAGCACGTGATCCGCGGCACGCTCGCCGACATCAAGGCCAAGGTGAAGGAGACCAAGATCACCCGGACGGCGCTGATCCTGGTCGGCCGCGTCTTCGAGAACGCCGCCTTCAGCGACAGCCGCCTCTATGCCCGCGACCATCGGCATATTCTGCGACCGAAACGGAAGGCGGCGGGCGCGTAGCCGCCATGCTCGCCGGCTGGTCCCGCGATTTTCGCCGGGTGCTGGCGGCTTTTGCGGTTTCCAGCCTCGGCACCAAGGTGGCGCGGGAGGCGGTGCCGCTGACGGCGGTGTTGGTGCTGCAGGCGGGGCCGGGGGCGCTGAGCCTGCTTGGGGTCGCCGCGACCTTGCCGGCTTTGGCGCTAGGCCTCCTTGCCGGTGTCTGGGTCGATCGGCAGCGACGCCGGCCGCTGATGATCGCCGCCGATCTCATTCGCGGCCTCGCCTTGCTCTCGGTGCCGCTTGCCGCCTGGCTCGGTCTGCTGACGATTGCCCAGCTCTTCATCGTCGTGATGGCGGTGGCGGCCTTGTCGCTGCTGTTCAACGTCGCCGATGCGGCCTTCCTGCCGGAGCTGGTCGAGCGCGGGCGCCTGGCGAAGGCGAATGCCGCGCGCGAGACCATCGATGCGACCTCCGAAGTGATCGGGCCGCCGGTCTGCGGCGTGCTGGTGCAGACCATCACCGCGCCGATGGCGCTCCTCATTGATGCGCTCTCCTATCTGGCGTCCGCGCTGCTGCTGACCGGCGT
>DATKNM010000193.1:0-4702 GCA_035541335.1 Binatia bacterium | reverse complement strand
TCGGCCAGCGGTATGAACTGCACCGGCGAGATCGGCCCGCGCTCCGGGTGGTTCCAGCGGACCAGCGCCTCGAAGCCGACGATCTGGCCCTGGCCGCAATCGGCGAGCGGCTGGTAGTGCACGCGCAGCTGCTCGCTGGCGAGCGCCTGGCGGAGATCGCGCTCCAGCAGGCGGCGCTCCTGGAGCCGGATGTCCATCTCCGCCTCGAAGAAGCGGAAGGTGCCGCGCCCGGCCTCCTTGGCGCGGTAGAGCGCGGTATCCGCCGCGCGCACCAGGTCCTCGCCTTCCTCGCCGTCGCCGGGATGGAGCGCGATGCCGATCGAGGTGCCGATCATGGTCTGCTGGCCGCCGAGGTCGAAGGGCTTGCCGATCGCCTTCACCAGGCGCTCGGCCATGATGCCGGGCCCGTCGGGATGGGCAACGCCGACCTGGATCACTGCGAACTCGTCGCCGGAGAGCCGGGCGACGGTATCCTCGGTCCGGATGCAGTCGGCGAGGCGGTTCGCCACCTGCTTCAGGAGATCGTCGCCGGCGGCGTGGCCGCCGAGGTCGTTGACATGCTTGAAGCGGTCGAGGTCGAGGCAGAGCACGGCGACGGTGGTGCCGTCGCGCTTGCTGCGCGCCAACACCTGGGTCAGCCGGTCGGCGAACATGCGGCGGTTCGGCAGGCCGGTCAGCGCGTCGTGATGCGCCATGTGGCGGATTCGCTCCTCCGCCTCCTTGCGCTCGCGGATGTCACGGACCGCGGAGACCTTGGCCGGGCCGTCGTCGAACTGGACGGTGCGGGTCAGCACCTCGGCCGGGATCAGCGTGCCGTCGGCGTGACGGAGCTCGATCTCGCAGGCGACCGACATCTCGGTCTCGAAATCCTTCTTCAGGATCGGCCGGCTGGTCTCGGTCACGCAGTCCATGACGTCGCGGCCGACCAGCTCCGAAGGGCCGAACCCGATCAGCTCCGACATCGCGGCGTTGGCATCGACGATCTTGCCGCGGGCATGGATCAGGATGCCCTCGAAGGTGGCGTCGGCGAGCTGGCGGAACCGGACCTCGCTGGCTTTCAGCCGCTCGGCTTCCCGGGCGCTGCGGCTGGCAAGGTGCTCGTCCAGGATCGCGCCGGCCAGGCCCAGGGACAGGATCAGCATGGTGACGGCGGTGACGATGATCGCCAGCATGGCGGGCGAGATCACGTCCGCATCCGCGCTGACCGCGATCGCGGGATCCGGCACGATGGCGATCGCCGCCATGCCGGTGAAGTGCAGGGCGCAGGTGCCGAGCGTCAGCAGGAAGGCGCCGGTCATGCGGTGCGCGAAGTCGAATTTCGCCAGCCCCACCATCGAGGCGATGCCGCCGAGCGCAAGACCGATCAGCAGCGAAGCGACGACATGGGCGCTGTCGTAGACGACCGTGCCGGGAACCCGGAGCGCCGCCATGGCGATGTAGAACATGGCGCCGATGCCGGCGCCGACCACGGCGCCGCCCAGCATCGGCATGACGATGGCGCGCATCATGGTGATCGCGAAGCCGAGGCCGGAGATCAGCACTGCGGCGACCAGCGAGAGCGCCACCAGCGAGACGTCGTAGGCAACCGGCACCGGCGGCTCGTAACCGAGCAAAGCGATGAAATGGGTGACCCAGACGCCGCAGCCGGTGGCGAAGGCGCCGGCGCCGATCCACCAGGCGCGGGCGCGCGGCCCGGCTTCGACGCCGCGACCGACCAGGCTGTAGGCGGCGTAGGAGCTCAGGATCGAAATCAGGAAGGCCAGCGTGGCGAGCCTGAGGTCGTGCTGGGCGATGCTGGCATAGATCTGCGACACCGCGGTTGCTTCCTTCGCCGTGGCTCGCCGGCGAGGGCTGTCGACAGCCCGCGAGGCGACCCCCTCAAGGTGAACTAAATCCTTGCGCCACAGAGCGCTAGCGGATTTCCACCGGTTCTAGGCCGGAAACCATTATCAGTTGGTTAACTTTAACAGCCGAGTGACCCGAATCCCGGGCGGGAGTGCCGTCTCCGGCCAAGCCGGCGATCAGGCTTCGAAACGCATCAGGTGGCGCGGCTCCCACCAGAGGCGGACCGGGCCACCCTGGGTCGGCTCGAAATGTGCGTCCCGGTTCTGCAGCAGCACGGTCAGCTCGCCGCCGCCTTCCAGGGCGATGAGGTAGCGGGTGTTGGCGCCGAGATAGAGGATGCTGGCGACGGTGCCCGCCACCGATTGCGCATTCGCGGGCGGCTGGGCGTTTGCGGGCCCGAGGTGGATCTTCTCCGGCCGCACCGAGACCGGCCGGTCCGATCCGGCGATGCGCTTGGCGAGATCGTCGGCGATCAGGTTGGAGATACCGACGAAGCCGGCGACGAAGGCGGTCTTCGGACGCTCATAGAGCTCGGCCGGGCTCGCCATCTGCTCGATCCGGCCGTGGTTGAAGACCGCGACCCGGTCGCTCATGGAGAGCGCCTCGCCCTGATCGTGGGTGACGAAGATGAAGGTGATCCCGACCCGGCGCTGGATCGCCTTCAGCTCGACCTGCATCTGCTCGCGGAGCTTCAGGTCGAGGGCGCCCAGCGGCTCATCCAGCAGCAGCACGCTCGGATGGTTGATCAATGCGCGTGCCAGGGCGACGCGCTGGCGCTGGCCGCCGGAGAGCTGCGACGGGCGACGGCTGCCGAAGCCGGGGAGCGCCACCATGGCCAGCATCTCCTCGGCACGCTGCTCGCGCTCGCGCTTCGTCACCTTCTTGATCATGAGGCCATAGGCGACATTCTCCAGCACCGACATGTGCGGGAAGAGCGCGTAGTCCTGGAACACGGTGTTGACGTCGCGGTCGTAAGGCGGAACCCCGGTCACGTCCCGGCCGTGGATCGCGACCATGCCCGCGGTCGGCTGCTCGAAGCCGGCGATCAGGCGAAGGCAGGTGGTCTTACCGGAGCCGCTCGGCCCCAGCATGGCGAAGAACTCGCCGTCCTCGATCTCGAAGCTGACGTCATCGACCGCCTTCACCGCGCCGTAATGGCGCGAGACGCCGCGGAACGAGACGGCGATCGAGTGCCCGGTTTGTCCCTGGCCGTTGCTCATGATGTCGTCGTGGTCCCCGAATGCGAAGGGCGGGTCCGCCGGGAATGTCCCGCGAACCCGCCCTCGCCAGGCTTAGAGCGGGCCTATTGTCCGCTTTGGATGGCGTTGAAGGTCGCGACCCAGGTCTTGTAATCGACGCAGGTCTTGCCGCTGGCGCAATCCTTGATCGGCGTCTTCCAGAAGTGGATCTTGTCGAAGAGCTCTGAGCCGTTGGCCTGGCAGCCGCTGTCGCCCAGGATCGCCTGGCCCTTGCAAGCCGCGGGCACCGAGGGGACGCTGCCGAACCAGGAGGCGACGCCGGCCTGAGTGGCGGGCTCCAGCGAATGTTCCAGCCACATATAGGCGCAGTTCGGATGCGGCGCGCTGGCTGCCATCATCGTGGTGTCCGACCAACCGGTGGCACCCTCGTCGGGGATGGTCGAGCCGATCTTGATCTTCGCCTTCTGGTCCGCGGAGATGGTGTTCACCTGATATGGCCAGGAGGTGGAAGCGGCGATGCCTTCGTTGTTGAAGTCGTCGATCTGCGCGGTCGCATCGGTCCAGTACTTGGCGACCAGCTGGCGCTGGCCCTTCAGGAGGTCGGTTGCCGCGGCGAACTGCTTGTCGTCGAGGTAGTAGGGATCGGTGATGCCGAGATCGGGATTGTGCTTCATCAGGTAGAGCGCCGCGTCGGCGATATAGATCGGTCCGCCATAGGCCTCGACCCGGCCCTTGTTGGACTTGCCGTCGGCCAAGGTCATTTCCTTGAAGACCACGTCCCAGGACTTCGGCGCGTCCTTGAAGAGCGCCGTATTGTACATCAGCACGTTCGGGCCCCACTGGTAGGAGGCGCCGTAATGCTTGCCGTCCACCGTATGCCAGGGCGCGTTCTGCAGCCGCGGATCGATCGTCGAGTAGTTCGGGACGAGCGCGGTGTTGATCTCCTGCACCGTGCCGCCGCGAATGAGGCGCATGGTGGCGTCGCCCGACGCGGTGACGAGGTCGTAGCCGCCGGCATTCATCAGCGACACCATCTCGTCGGAGGTGCCGGCGATCTTCACCGAGACCTTGCAGCCGGTCTTCTTCTCGAACGGCGTGACCCAGTCGTAGTTCTTGTCGTCCGAGCCGTTCTCGATGTAGCCGGCCCAGGCGATGATCGAGACCGCGCCTTCGCCCGTTCCGATCTTCTGCATCATGTCCGCGCCTGCGGAATCCACTTCGGCAAAGCCCGCGCCGAAGGCGACGCCCGCGGCGGTCATGACTGCGAGCCTGGTCAAACGATTCATCATCTGTCTCCCCGTCTGGCTGGTCGAAAGCGCCGCGCGACGTTCTCATGGCGTTCGCGTGCGGCGAATCCGGGAGACGGTAGCCCGCCGCCAACCCTTTGCAAACCCCTTTTCAGGAATCGAGACCGCCGGGTTTAGTCCGTTAAGACCGGGATTTCCCTATCGATTTTCCGGCAATTGAGCCGGTGGATTCCCGGGGGCAACGAAGCCGCGGAACGAAGCTTCGATGGTCTCCCGGGCGATGTCCCGGGTGATGAAGACGATGCGCGAGCGGCGGTCCGCATCGGGCCATTCCGGCAGCACCACCGGCGGGTGGAAGAGGTGCTGCACGCCGTGGATCGCCACGGGGGCCTCCTCGCCGGCGACATTGAG
>DATKNM010000192.1:0-10445 GCA_035541335.1 Binatia bacterium | reverse complement strand
TCCGCCCTGGTGTTCGCGGCGTTCGAGTTCACGCCCGGCCAGGTCGCGCGCAAGGTGCTCGGCCCGTTCGCCACCCAGGACCAGGTCGACCAGCTGACCGAGAAGATGGGCCTCAACCGTCCGGTGGTCGATCGCTACGTGGAATGGCTCGGCCATACGCTCTCCGGCAACCTCGGCTATTCCACGCTCTACAAGACCCAGGTCAACGACGTCATCTGGGGGCGCCTCGCGAACACGCTGCTGCTCGCCTCCATCGCCTTCGTGATCATCGTGGTGTTCTCCATCCTGTTCGGCATCGCCGCCGGCATGCGCGAGGGCTCGAAGCTCGACCGCACCATCTCGGTCGCCAGCATCGTCACCACGTCGGTGCCGGAATTCGCCTCCGGCGTGTTCCTCGCCAGCATCTTCGTGATCTGGCTCGGGCTACTGCCCGGCACCTCCCCGCTCGATCCCGGCGGCGATTGGTCGATCCCGGCGCAGCTGGTGCTGCCGGTGGCGGTGATGGTGCTCTACGACCTCGGCTACGTCGTCCGCATGGTGCGGGCCTCCATGGTCGAGGTCATGACCAAACCCTATATCCGCACCGCGATCCTGAAGGGGCTCTCCTTCCGCCAGGTGATCCTGAAGCATGCGCTGCGGAACGCGATGATCGCGCCCTTCACGGTCATCCTGCTGCAGATCAACTATCTCATCACCGGCGTCGTGGTGGTGGAGGCGGTCTTCGCCTATCCCGGATTTGGCCGCATGCTGCTGGAAGCGGCGCTGGCGCAGGACGTGGCGACGGTCGAGGCGGCGTCCCTCTTCGCGGTCTTCGTCACGGTGACGACGCAGATCCTCGGCGACCTCGGCTACATGTACCTCAATCCGCGGATCCGCTTCTCATGACCGCCACGACGACCCCGCGGCGGCATGCCGGCTTCCTCGCCCGGACCTGGGCCCGGCTGCGATTGCTGAAGGAATCGCCGATCGGGATGGTCGGCGCCTTCCTGGTGCTGTTCTGGATCGCGGTGGCGATCCTGGCGCCCTGGATCTCGCCGCACGACCCCAACGAGAGCAACATGGACGCGCTGGTCGATCCCTCGCCCAGCGCGGTCAACTGGCTCGGCACCGACAACCAGGGTCGCGACATCCTCTCCCGCATCATCTGGGGCTCGCGCACGGTGCTCGGCGTGGCACCGGTCGCGGTGATCATTGCCTATGCCATCGGCTGCTTCCTCGGCCTGCTCGCCGGCTACTACCGCGGCTGGGTCGACCAGCTGATCAATCGGATCGCCGACATCATCCTCTCCTTCCCGGCGATCATCCTCTACATCATCGTCATCATGCGGCTCGGTCCCTCGGCGTTCAACATCGTGATGGCGGTGGTGTTCATCGCCTCGCCGCAGATCGTCCGCATCGTCCGCGGCATGACGCTGGAGCTCCGCGAGCAGGACTATGTCGCGGCGGCGAAGATGCGCGGGGAATCCGCGCTCTACATCATGCTGGCGGAGATCCTGCCCAACGCCCGCGGGCCGCTGATCGTCGATGCCTGCCTGCGCATGGGCTATACCACCATCACCATCGGCGTGCTCGGCTTCCTCGGCCTCGGCCTGCCGCCGCCGGACCCGGACTGGGGCGGCATGGTGAAGGACACCTATGCGATGATGAGCATCGCGCCGTTGATGTCGCTGTTCCCGGCCATGGCGATCAGCTCGCTGGTGGTTGGCTTCAGCCTGCTGGCGGACGGAATCCGCGAGATCAGCCTCAGGGATTAGAAGAGATCGAGGATTGAGCGAAAGATGACCGGTTCCGCCGCACGCAACCTTCCCGGCTCTCCGCCCACCGGCCCCCAGCTGGTGAAGCCGAAGGCGGTCCTGGAGCTGAAGAACGTCGCCATCTCCTACATGGTGCGCGCCGGCGAATTGAAGGTCGTGCCGAACGTCAGCCTGACCTTGCATGAGGGCGAGGCGCTCGGCCTGGTCGGGGAATCCGGCTGCGGCAAGTCCACCCTCGCCTATGCCATCATGCGCTATCTCGGCGGCGCCGGACGCCTCGCCGGCGGGCATATCCTGTTCGAAGGCCGCGACATGGGGAAGATGTCGGAGGCCGAGCTCCGCTCGATCCGCGGCAGCCGCATGGCCATGGTCTACCAGGACCCGATGAGCAGCCTCAATCCGGTGATCCCGATCGGCCGACAGCTCATGGAAGTGCCGGTGGTCCATTCCGGCGCCAGCGAGGCCGAGGCGAAGGAACGCGCCCTCGCCATGCTGCGCGAGGTGAAGCTGCCGGATCCGGAGACTTTGTTCGACCGCTACCCGCACCAACTCTCCGGCGGCCAGCAGCAGCGCGTGGTGATCGCCATGGCGCTGATGGCCGAGCCCTCGCTGCTGGTGATGGACGAGCCCACCACCGGGCTCGACGTGACCGTGGAGGCGGCGGTGCTCGACCTGGTCGCCACGCTCCGGCGCAAGCACAACACGGCGATCGTTTTCATCAGCCACAACCTCGGCACCGTCGTCAGGATCTGCGACCGGATCGGCGTCATGTATGCCGGGGAGCTGGTCGAGGAAGGGCCGATCGCCGAGGTGTTCCGCGACCCCAGCCATCCCTATACCCGCGGCCTCCTGAACGCGATCCCGAGCCTCAATGCCGACAAGCGCAACCGGCCGCTCTCCTCGATCCCGGGCCAGGTGCCGCCGATCCTGGCGCGGCCCAAGGGCTGCGTGTTCGCACCGCGCTGCATCTATGTCGAGCCGGGGCGCTGCACCACGAAGCCGGTCGACACCGTGCTCTACGGCGAGACCGGCCTCCATCGCGTGAAATGCGTGCGGACCCGGGAACTGCCGCGCCATGCGCGCCCGGTCGCCGCCAACGGCAACGAGGCCGCTCCCGCCACGGCGTCGGCGGAGCTGGTGCTCTCGGTCGGCGGACTGGAGAAGGCCTATCACCAGTCACCCGGCGTGTTCGGCGGCGGTGGTTACGAGGTGCATGCGGTCGATGGTATCGACCTTTCCGCCGGACGCGGCACGACGCTCGCCATCGTCGGCGAATCCGGCTGCGGCAAGTCCACCTTCGCCAAGGTGCTGACGGGGATCGAGCAGGCGACCGGCGGCACGGTGCAGCTCTCCGGCGCCGAGATCGGCCGGACGCCGGTCGAGGCGCGCAGCGCCGCCACCAAGCGCGCGATCCAGATGGTGTTCCAGAATCCGGACAGCACGCTCAACCCCAGTCACAGCATCGGCTATGTGCTGAGCCGCGCGATCCGAAAGCTGCGCGGCATCGGCGGCCGGCAGGCGCGGGCCGAGACCGAGGCCTTGCTGAAGACCGTGAACCTGCCGGAGGAGTTCGCCAGCCGGAAGCCGCGCCAGCTTTCCGGCGGCCAGAAGCAGCGGGTCGCGATCGCCCGGGCGCTGGCGGGCGAGCCGGAGTTGATCCTCGCCGACGAGCCGGTCTCGGCGCTGGACGTCTCGGTCCAGGCGGCGATCATCAACCTGCTGGTCGAGATCCAGCAGAAGCGGGGTGCGACCCTCCTCTTCATCTCCCACGACCTTTCCGTCGTCCGCTATCTCGCCGACCATGTGGCGGTCATGTATCTCGGCAAGGTGATGGAGTTCGGCAGCGTGGCCGAGGTCTTCTCTCCGCCTTATCATCCATATACCGAGGCGCTGATGTCGGCGGTGCCGATCGCCGATCCCGAGGTGAAGCGCGAGCGCATCATCCTCGAAGGCGCCATCCCCAGCCCGACCGAGCGGCCCAAGGGTTGCCCTTTCGCCACGCGGTGCCAGCGCAAGGTCGGCGCCATCTGCGACGAGCAGACACCGCCGGAGCGGCGGACCTCGAGCGGCCATCGCATCGCCTGCCACATACCGCTCGAGGACCTGAAGGCGGCCGAGCACTTCGCGTTCTAGATCGAAATTCGAGGCCGCCGCCAGGAACGCGCTCGCTCACCCTCGCGGCCACCTCGCCAGGGCTAACCTATGTTATCCGGAAGTGCTCGCGGTTGCGGGATTGGCGGCGAACCGTGCCCGGTGCGATCGCCGGATGACGGAGGGGTATAGACTTTAGTCGTAAGTGACGGAGTCGGCGGCGCTTTGGACTTGATAGCCGTCAAATTCGCAAAATACAGTTTCCACCGAGGGAACTGCAAAGTCCGAGCCAACTTCTTGCCTTTGTTGGCTCACCGGACTGGCGGAGCCGAAGCGTGGCCATCGGTGGATCGGCGCATCCAAGGTCCGGCTCTGCCGTCCAGCAGTTGATTTCTCTTCTAGCCGCAAAGCGTCGGACTTAACACGGCGCCCATCAAACAGATTTGGGCCGGTGACTGCCGGTCGAAACATTGGGAGGACACCATCATGAGCCGAGACGACAAACCCGGAACGATTCGCCGGCGTACGCTGATCAAGGGAGCCGCGGCCGCCGGCGCCCTGCAATTCGCTTCTCCCTTCATCCTCAAGGCCAGCGCAGCCGATACCGTGAAGATCGGACTGTGCAACCCGCTTACCGGCACCTATGCCGCGGTCGGCAAGAACGAGATGATCGGCTGCCAATTGGCGATCGAGCAGATGAACGGCAAGGGCGGCATCCTCGGCAAGCAGGCCGAGCTCCTGGTCGAGGATTCGACCAGCGGCGACGCCGGCACCGCGGTGCAGAAGTCGCGCAAGCTGATCGAGCGCGACGGGATCAACTTCCTGCTCGGCAACGTGAACTCCGCCCTGGCGCTGGCCATGGCGCAGGTGAGCAACGAGAAGGGCGTGCTGCACATCGTGCCCGGCGGCCATACCGATGCGATCACCGGCGCCACCTGCCATTGGAACGTGTTCCGCGTCTGCAACACCACGCAGATGGAGGCGAACGCGGTGGCGGGCCAGCTCATCAGCAAGATGGGCAAGAAATGGTACTACATCACGCCGGATTACGCCTTCGGCCACACGCTGCAGGCCGGACTGGAGAAGGCCTGCACCAAGCTGGGCGGCGAGAAGGTCGGCGCGGACCTGACGCCGCTCGGCACCACCGACTTCTCCTCCTACCTGATCAAGGCGCAATCGGCGAACCCGGACATCATCATCTTCCTCACCCAGGGCGACGACATGGTGAACGCCCTGAAGCAGGCGGTGCAGTTCGGCCTCGACAAGCGCGTGCATCTCGCCGGCGCGCAGCAGGAGCTGGAGCCGCTGGAGGGCCTGCCGCCGGAGGCGCGGATCGGCACCTGGGTGTTCGAGTGGTACTGGAACCAGCCGAACGTGCCGCACGTCGCGGAGTTCGTCGATGCGATCAAGAAGAAGACCGGCCGGGTGCCGACCGCGCGCACCTGGTTCGGATTCGTCTCGACCTGGAGCTGCGCCCTTGCAGCCCAGGCCGCGAACTCGCTGGAAGGCGCCAAGGTGGCGAAGGCCCTGGAGGGCATGAAGCTGCCGCCGGAGATCGGACTGATGCCGGACCAGCCGTTCTTCCGCGCCGGCGATCACCAACTGATCGGCGACCTCTTCGTCGGCAACGCCCAGGCGCAAGGCAAGATGGACGACGACTTCTTCAACGTCACCGAGATCGTCAAGGGGACGGATGCCGCGGTCTCGGTCGAGGAGACCGGTTGCAAGCTGACTTGGCCGGCCTGACCCGGCCGAAGCCAGGAACCCGAATGTGAGCGCTTCCGTGCGTCTCCCTGGTGACGCACGGAAGCGCGTTCCACGCGCCAGCCGACGCGGATCCGGATGACCCAGCTCATCGTCTTCAACGTGTTCAACGGCCTCATCGTCGGCGCGTTCTATGCGCTGATGGCGCTCGGCCTCTCGCTGATCCTCAACCTCTCCGGCGTCATCAACTTCGCCCATGGCGGATTCATGGCGCTCGGCGCCTACATCGCCTATTCCCTGATGCCCTATACCGGCTTCTGGGGCGCCCTGGTCGTGGCGCCGTTCCTGACGGCGATCCTCGGCCTCGCGGTCGAGCGGGTGCTGATCCGCCGGCTCTACGGTCGCGACCCGCTCTACAGCCTGCTCCTGACCTTCGGGCTCGCCTACATCTTCGAGGACGGGACGCGATTCATCTGGGGGGCGCAGAGCGTGCCCTATCAGGTGCCGGCGATCCTGACCACGCCGCTCAGCACGCAGTTCTTCTTCCTGACCGGATACCGGGTCTTCATGGTGGCGCTGGTGGCGATCGCGGTGGTCGCCCTGTTCCTGATCCTGAGCCGGACCCGCCTCGGCATGCGGATCCGCGCCGGCACCCTCGATCTCGAGACCGTCTCCGCCCTCGGCGTCAACGTGCGGGTGCTGCGCAACCTCAATTTCGGACTCGGCATCTTCCTCGCCGGCCTCGCCGGGGTGCTGGCCGCGGGGCTCCTGGGCCTGCAGCCGACGATCGGCACCTCGCTCATCATGCCGAGCTTCGTCGCCATCATCGTCGGCGGCCTCGGCAGCCTGCCGGGGACCCTGCTGGGCGGCCTGCTGATCGGCATCGCCTCGGGCATCGCCACGGTTTACCTGCCCTCGGCCACGGAAGCGATCATGTATGTGATGATGGGAGTCGTGCTCCTGATCCGGCCGCGCGGCCTGCTCGGCGAGGAAGGGAGGATGCATTGAGCGGAACCGACCGGAGGCTCACACTCGCCGGCATCTGGATCGTGCTTCTGGCGATGCCGTTCTGGCTGCCCTATCTCGGCGGCTATACCGAGCTCGGCAGCCGGGTCCTGGTGATGGCCTTGGCCGCCATGGCCCTGAACTTCCTGCTCGGCTTCACCGGCGTGCTCTCCTTCGGGCATGCGGCCTATTTCGGCCTTGGCGCCTATGCCGCGGGCATGACGATCAAGTACCTGCTGCCGAGCAGCATCGCCGGCATCCTGATGGGCGTCATCGTCGGCACGCTGGCGGCGATGCTGATCGGCGCGCTGATCGTGAAGCTGCGCGGCGTCTATTTCGCCATGGTCACGATCGCCTTCGGTCAGGTGTTCTACTTCATCACCTTCCGCTGGAACGACGTGACCGGCGGCGACGACGGCCTCACCGGCTGGCAGCGCCAGCCGATCGACCTCGGTTTCACCAAGATCGACATCCTCGGAAACGACAAGGCTTTCTACTATCTGGTGCTGGTGTTCTTCGCCCTGGCGACCGGGGCGATGGCCCTCATCCTCCGCTCCCCGTTCGGCCGGACCCTGCTGGCGATCCGCGAGAACGAGCGCCGGGCGCGGTTCCTCGGCATCCCGATCGAGCGCCATATCTGGCTTTCCTTCGTGATCTCCTGCTTCTTCGCCAGCCTCGCCGGCGCGCTATATGCGCTCTTGAACAACTTCACCGATCCCCGGGCGCTGCGCTGGGACCTCTCCGGCAATTTCGTGATCATGGCGGTCTTGGGCGGCATGCGCTCGTTCTGGGGGCCGTTGATCGGCGCCGCGATCTTCGTCGTGCTGCAGGACTACGTCTCCAGTCAGACCGAGAACTGGATGTCGTTCATAGGCCTCTTCTTCGTGCTGGTGGTGCTGTTCTTCCCGCGCGGCATCCTCGGCATCTTCCGACGGAGGACAGCGTCATGACCCTGCTCCGCGTCGAGCAAGCCTGCTGCCATTTCGGCAGCCTGATCGCGGTCGATAAGGTCTCGCTGGTCGTCCAACCGGGCGAGCTCCGGGCCGTGATCGGCCCCAATGGCGCCGGCAAGACCACCTTCTTCAACCTGATCAGCGGGTATCTGACGCCGACCGCAGGCAAGATTCTGCTGGACAACCGGGACATCACGGCGATGCCGCCGCACCAGCGGGTGGCCCAGGGCATGGCCCGCACTTTCCAGATCACCGAGATCTTCCCCGAGCTCAGCGTGCGCGACAATCTCCGGATCCCGGTCGAGCTCGCCGCGGGGCATCGTCTCCGCCCCTGGCTGTCGCGCGCCGATGCTGCCGCGGTCAAGGAGACGGTGGACCGCTTCCTGGAGATCAGCGGCCTCGCCGCCAAGGCCGACCGGTTGGTCGGCGAGCTCTCCCATGGCGACCAGCGGGCGACCGAGATCATGATGTCGCTGGCGCTGAAACCCCGGCTGCTGCTGCTCGACGAGCCGACCGCCGGCATGGGCGACCAGGAGACCTATGAAATCACCCGGTTGATCCGCAGGCTGCACAAGGACCAGAAGCTTTCGATCGTCCTCATCGAGCACGACATGCGGGTCGTGTTCCATCTGGCCGACCGGATCATGGTGCTGGCAGAAGGGACCACGCTGGCGGAAGGCACGCCCGCGGAGATCGGAGCCAATCAGGCGGTGCAATCGGCCTATCTCGGGACTGCCGCATGAACGCGCTGGAAGCCCGGGATCTCCACACTTTCTATGGCAAGAGCCATATCCTTCACGGCGTTTCGCTGGAGGTACGCGAGGGCGAGATCGTGACACTGCTGGGGCGCAACGGCGCCGGCAAGACCACGACGCTCCGGAGCCTGATCGGCCTGACGCCGCCGCGACAGGGGACCGTGACCGTGTTCGGCAAGCCGGTGACCGGCCTGCCACCCTATCGCATCGCCGCCGCCGGCGTCGGTTATGTGCCAGAGGGAAGGCGCATCTTCCCGAGCCTCACCGTCGAGGAGAACCTGAAGGTGCCGATGGAGCGGGAAGGCCCGTTCACCATCGCGCGGATCTTCGAACTCTTCCCGCGCCTCGCCCAGCGCAAGGCCAACAAGGGCCGCCAACTTTCCGGCGGCGAGCAGGAGATGCTGGCGATCAGCCGCGCCCTGCTCCTCAATCCCAAGGTGCTGCTGCTGGACGAGCCTTCCCAGGGCCTGGCACCGCTGGTGGTGCAGGACGTGTTCAAGATCGTCGCCGCGATGCGCAAGGAAGGAATCTCTGTCCTCCTGGTGGAGCAGAACGTCCGCGCCGCCGTCGCCATCGCCGACCGCGCCTATGTACTGGACGACGGCAAGGTCGTCTA
The DNA here is from genome assembly GCA_035541335.1 of Binatia bacterium. Classification (GTDB taxonomy): domain Bacteria; phylum Pseudomonadota; class Alphaproteobacteria; order Dongiales; family Dongiaceae; genus Dongia. The sequence goes on along the minus strand of DATKNM010000192.1, from coordinate 1,567 downwards.
CAGCGGCGCCGCGGCCGAGTTCGCGGCCGACGAGGAGCGCGTCCGCGCCCTCGCCGGCGCCAGCGCGGAAAGCTGGGAAGAGGCGCCCGCTTCATAGCTGGGCCGCGCTGGATTGGTCATCACGCATATCCGGCACGGCTCAGGCTGCATCAACCCCCTCCCCAACCCCTCCCCCGATCTCGGTGGAGGAGCTTAACGCCTGCGAGTTACGAAGGAGAGGTAATCCTGCTCGCCGGCAGGTCCCTCCTTCTTCCCTCCCCCGAGACCGGGGGAGGGTGAGGGCGGGGGTTGATGCCGCGGTGATGGTCGCGAGTTTGCGCCGACGGACGATCCAGCGCTCCCAGCCAACCCGCGAAACGAAAGCGGCGGCCCGGTTCCCGGGCCGCCGCCGTTTCGTCACCGCTTCAGAAGCGGATCAGGCGTTCTCGTAGTAGTACTCTTCGCAGAAGTAGTATTCGGTCGGGTGCGGCTTGAAGTTCTTCAGCCGCTTGTCGAAGGGCTGGAAGATGGCACGCCAGAGCGGGAGCGCGATCGGGCCGTCCTCGTCCATCAGCTCCTCGATCTCCTTCATCACGACCTTGCGCTTCTCAACGTCGAGAATGCCCTCGGCCTTGCTGAGGAGCTCGTCGAACTTCGGATTGGCGTAGTTGCTCTCGTTCCAGGGCACGCCGGTGCGATAGGCGAGACCGAGCACCATGATGCCGAGCGGACGATGGGTCCAGGTGGTGAAGCCGAACGGCACCTTGGTCCACACGTCCCAGTACTGCGACGAAGGCAGCACGTCGAGCTTCACCTTGATCCCGGCCTTGGCCCACATCTGCACCATGGCCTGGCAGGCGGTCGGCTCCCAGTCGGGATCCTTCTTGCACTGGAGCGTGACCTCGATGCCGTCGGGATGCCCGGCATCCGCCAGCAGCTTCTTGGCACCCTCCGGATCGTTGTACTTGAACGCAGTCTTCACGTATTCCGGATGGACCGGCGCCACGTGATGGCTCTCGCCCGGGGCGCCGAGGCCGCGATGCGCGATCTTCAGCACCGCTTCCGGGTTGATCGCCATGCGGACCGCCTTCCGCACCCGCGGATCCTTGAACGGATCCTCGTCGCAATGCATGCGGGCGACCGCGGTCTGCGCGGTCGTGACCTCATGCACCTCGATATGCCCCAGCTTCTTGCATTGCTGGTAGATCTTGATGTCGGGGTCGTAGAGCCCGTCCACCTGCTTCGATGCGAGCGCCGCGAGCTTGGTCGCGGGATCGTCGCCGAGATCGATGAACTGCACCTCGTCCAGCCAGGGACCGTCGCCCCAATAGCTCTTGCGGGCCTTCAAGACAGCCTTCTTGGTCTCCTCGACCTCGACCGGCTCGAAGGCGCCGGTGCCGAGCGCGCCGACACCCCATGCGCCGTTGTCCTTAGGATGCAGGATCAAGGCCGGGTAGTGGAACAGGTTCTCCGGCATCGCCAGCATCGCGGACTGGCCGTGCAGGACGATGGTATGGTCGTCCTTCTTCTCGATCGCATTGGCATCCCAGATCTCGGTGGTCATCTTGGGATTGCCCTTGTCGTCCTT
>DATKNM010000191.1:0-2052 GCA_035541335.1 Binatia bacterium | reverse complement strand
CCGCGCCATTGGTCCTGCGGTGTCCGCGGAAACCCTGTTCGTCATCCAGATCCTGATCCTGGTCGTCGCCGGCCGCCTGCTGGGCGAGGCGATGCAGCGCATCGGCCAGCCCTCGGTCATGGGCCAGCTGATCGCCGGGCTGGTGCTGGGGCCATCGGTGTTCGGCGCGCTCTTCCCCGCGGCCCAGCACGCGCTCTTCCCGAGTGAAGGCGCGGCCAAGAGCATGACCGCCGCGGTCGGCCAGATCGGCGTGCTCCTGTTGCTGCTGCTCGCCGGCATGGAGACCGATCTCGGCCTTGCGCGGCGCACCGGCAAGGCCTCGCTCGCGGTCTCGGTGACGGGCATCTGCCTCCCCTTCGCCTGCGGCTTCGCACTCGGCCTCTTTCTTCCAGACTCGCTTCTGCCCAATCCCCAGGAGCGGATCGCCGCCGCGTTGCTGCTCGGGACGGCACTCTCGATCTCCTCGGTGAAGATCGTCGCCATGGTGGTGCGGGAGATGGGATTCCTGCGCCGCAATGTCGGCCAGGTGATCCTGGCCTCGGCGGTGATCGACGACACGATCGGCTGGATCCTGATCGCGATCACCTTGAGCCTGGTCGAGAAGAACCACCTCGATCTTCCGACCCTGGCGAAATCGGTGATCGGCACCGCGGTCTTCCTCGCCGTCTGCTTCACCGTCGGGCGGCGGATCGTGTTCCGGATGATCCGCTGGACCAACGACAACTTCGCCAGCGAGCTGCCGGTGATCTCGCTCATCTTGGCGCTGACCTTCGGCCTCGCCCTCGTCACCGACGCGATCGGCGTCCACGACGTGCTCGGCGCCTTCGTGGCCGGCATCATGGTGGGCGAATCGCCGATCCTCACGAAGCAGATCGACCAGCAGCTCCGCGGCATCATCACCGGGCTCTTCATGCCGGTGTTCTTCGGCCTCGCTGGATTGAGCGCCGATCTCACCATCCTCAAGGACCCGGCGATCCTGGGGCTGACCGCCGGCCTCATCGCCATCGCGACCATCGGCAAGTTCGCGGGGGCCTTCACCGGCGGCACGATCGGCGGCCTCGGCTTCCGGGAATCGCTGGCGATCGCCAGCGGCATGAACGCCCGGGGCTCGACCGAGGTGATCGTCGCCACGATCGGCCTCTCGATGGGGGTCCTGAGCCACAACCTCTTCACCATGATCGTCGCCATGGCGGTGCTGACCACGCTGGCGATGCCGCCGATGCTGCGCTGGTCGCTGCGGCGCCTGCCCATGCGGAAGGAGGAGAAGGAGCGGATCGAGCGCGAGGAGTTCGAGGCCAAGGGCTTCATGCCCAATGTCGAGCGGCTGCTGCTGGCGGTCGATGACAGCGCCAACGGCCGCTTCGCCGCGCACCTGACCGGCCTCCTCGCCGGCCGCCGCGGCACGCCGGCCACGCTGATCCACGTGCGCGAGGAAGCCGTCTCGGAGACCGCGCCGGACGAGGCCGGTCCGGAAACCGACCCCGAGACGGACCTCAGGGCCGGTGCCGAGGCGGCACAGGCGAAGGAAGCGGAGGCCGAGAAGCAGCCGCCGGCGGCAAGGCCGGAGGTCAAGAAGGCGGAAACAGCGCCGGACGCGGCCGAGGCGGCGATCGCCGAGGAATCGCGCAAGGGCTACGACCTGATGATCCTCGGCATCGAGGAGACACTCGGACCCGACGGCGCGCTGGCGCCCGAGCTCGCCCGGATCGCCGCCGGCTTCGAGGGTCCGCTGGGCGTGGTGCTGGGACGGGAGCCGCATCTCGCGGCGCCGACCCGGCGCCTCCGGATCCTGGTGCCGGTCAGCGGCAACAACGTCTCGCGCCGCGCCGCCGAGGTGGCGGTGATGCTGGCGCGCGCCCAGGACGTGGCGATCACCTTCCTCTACGTGACCGGCGGCAAGGGCCGGAAGAGCGGCGGCAGCCGGAGCGGCGGCGGCAGGCTGCACCAGCACGAGCAGGCGGTGCTGAAGGAGCTGGTGACCTGGGCCGAGCGCTACGACACCGAGGCCAAGGTCGCGATCCGCACCGACCTCTCGCCGCAGGAGGCGATCCT
>DATKNM010000190.1:0-4146 GCA_035541335.1 Binatia bacterium | reverse complement strand
CGACAACGGCCTGACCGTTGGCGCGCAGATCGAGCTCGAAGGCGAGAATGCCGGCGACCAGATCGACAAGTCGTTCGTCTACTGGTCGGGCGGCTTCGGCAAGGTGCAGATCGGCACCATGGACGATCCGATCGGCGCCTGCCCGGTCTTCCCGCCGGGTGCGACCGCGAACTTCTCCGGCTTCTCGCCGGCTTCCTGGGGCTCGAACGATCCGATCGGATCGAACTCGGTCTGCAGCGGCGTGATCGGCAACAGCAACCAGATCAAGTACACCACGCCGAACTTCGCCGGCTTCCAGTTGACGGTCGACTACTCGCCGAGCAACAACGCCGAGGACTACACCCAGAAGGGCGTCAACGCTGCCGGTACCCCGAGCAACAGCCACGGCAAGGCGCACCACGACTTCGGTGCCTACGTGACCTACTCCTATGCCGGCGACGGCTGGGGCGTGGATTGGGGTGGAGGCGGCACCTGGCAGGCGGGCTTCAACGACACGCCTGGCGGCAATGACGGCAACAACGCCTCGTACCAGACCGCCCTGAACTTCACCATCGGCAGCTTCGCCGTCGGCGGCATCTTCGAGTGGTACGACACCGGCGGTGACGACAACAACGCCTGGGTGGCCGGCGGTGGCGCGAGCTACAACGTCGATGCCTGGACCGTTGGTATCCAGGGCAGCCATGGCACCTATGACGGCCTCGGTCTCGGCACCGCCGAGAATCCGGGCGGCTCGCGCGGTCTGAACCGCGTGATCCTGACTGGCAACTACGACATGGGCCCGGGCGTCGCGCTCGATGCCGAGGCGGGTTTCACCTGGTTCAACGACAACGGCGACGCGGCGACCAACGACACCGACCACTACCACGCGTTCGACGTGGCCGTCGGTTCGAAGTTCACGTTCTAATCGTCTTTCGATCCGTCGAAAGTCGATCCTTCTCGAGGGGAAGCGGGCAACCGCTTCCCCTTTTCTTTTGCGCCGATCCGGCACCCGCCTGAGGCCAACCGGCCGCAAGCCGCTGCACACCGCCTGCGCACGGCACTCAGAAATCCGTCAGCAATATACCCATCGTTCTTCGCGGATCTGTACCACCGCAACGGGACTCTGCTCCGCGAAAGATGAGCAATCACCGCGACTCGACGCACGCCTTCGGCGCGGCGATGCACGCGCCCGTTGCGATTGACTTTTGTTCCAGTGACCGTCAACTATGACACAGCTCGGCGCTTGCGACGGATCCGGGGCATCAGCGGCGCCGCAGCCTCAACGGGGATAAGGACTCCGGGTCCGTGCGACTCTGCACCGACACCGGAGCGCCAGACGGGGGACATCCATCATGCGGCCTGCGCTGCTTCGCTCAACCATGCTCATTGGCATCGGCTCGCTCGCGGGCCTCGCCTTCGGCGCTCCGGCCGAGGCCTCGGACGGCATCAAGCTCGAGGTCGGCGGCTATTTCTCCAGCGCCTATGTCGGCGTGGTGGACGGCAGCCGGGATGCCGGCCATTTCGGCAACGATCGCAATCACGACGCGCTGAAGCACGACGCCGAGGTGCATTTCAAGGGCGAGACCACCCTCGATAACGGCTTGACCGTCGAGGCCCGGATCGAGCTCGAGGGCGAGAACGACGACGACCAGATCGACAAGAGCTGGGTCGCCTTCAGCGGCGGCTTCGGCCAGATCCGGCTCGGCTCCCAGGACGATGCGCTGGAGACCCAGTGCCTCGGCGCCCCCGGCGGCACCGCCAACTTCAGCGCCTTCAGCCCGACCGGCTGGGCTTCCAACGATCCGATCGGCTCCAACTCCTACTGCTTCAGCGCCGACAACGACTCCCAGAAGATCACCTATCTGTCGCCGACCTTCAGCGGCTTCCAGCTCGCGGTCAGCTACACGCCGAGCGCCAATGCCGAGGACTACACCCAGCAGGGCGTCAACAACGCCGGCACGCCGAGCAATCCCCACGGCACCGCGCACCACATCGTCAGCGCCTATGCGACCTATCTCTACGAGGCCGACGACTGGAGCATCAATGTCGGCGGCGGCGGCTCGTGGCAGCTCGCCTTCAACGACACGCCCGGCGTCAGCGACGGGAAGTCCCAGGCCTACCAGACCGGCATCGACCTCACCTTCGGCAATTTCTCGGCGGGCGCCATCTTCGAGTATTTCGACCAGGGCGGCCGCGACAACGACATCTGGATCGCCGGCGGCGGCCTCGCTTACGCGTTCGACCCTTGGACACTCGGACTGCAATACAGCCACGGCCGCTATGACGGCGACTTCCTCGGCGATGGCTTCGGCACCGACGGCGGCGAGAACCTGAATCGCGTCGTCGCGACGGTGAACTACAGCCTGGCGCCCGGCGTCGATCTCGACGCGGATCTCGGCTACACGTGGTATCGCGACACCCGCGGCGCCACGCCGGACTCGCTCAGCCACTACAACGCCGCGGAAATCGGCATCGGCAGCTCGCTCACCTTCTGAGCGCGCCGTAGATCGTCGCGTCTTTCCGCTCGCCTTCGCGGCGTTGTCCGGGCAGATTGCCCGGATGGAAGAGTTCGACCATATCGCCGGCAATCTCGCGGAGATTCGCGCGCACATCGCCGCTGCTGCCGAAAGCGCCGGCCGCTCCGGCGCGGAGGTGACGCTGGTCGCCGTCGCCAAGACCCATCCCGCGTCGGCGGTCGAGGCTGCGCTGGCCGCGGGCCAGACCGTGTTCGGCGAGAACCGCGTGCAGGAGGCGGAAGCGAAATATCCGCCGCTGCGCGCCGCGCATCCGGAAATGCGGCTGCATCTCATCGGGCCGCTGCAGACCAACAAGGTCCGGGATGCCGTGGCGCTGTTCGACGTCATCGAGACGGTCGACCGCGAGAAGCTTGCTCGGGCGCTGGCGGCGGAGATGCAGCGCCAGGGGAGGGCGCCGCAACTCTTCGTCCAGGTGAACATCGGCGAGGAGCCGCAGAAGGCGGGCGTCGTGCCGCAGGAGGCCGACGCTTTCATCCGCTTCTGCCGCGAGGAGATTGGCCTCAATCTCGCGGGGCTGATGTGCATCCCGCCGGCCGAGCGCGATCCCGCGCCCTATTTCGCGCTGCTGCGCGAGATCGCCCGGCGGAACGACATCGCGATGCTCAGCATGGGCATGAGCGGCGACTACGAGACGGCGATCCGGATGGGCGCCACGCTGGTCCGGGTCGGCACGGCCATCTTCGGCGCGCGGCCGAAGCCTTAAAGCTCGATCAAAGCTCCGCCGCAACTTCGGCGATCAGGCGGCGGAACCAGGCGACCGCCGGATGGCCGCCGTTCTCGCGATGCCAGAGCGAGACGATCTCCAGCTCCCTGAGATCGGAATCAGGCTCGGCGAGATCGAGATCGAAATGCTGGGCGAACAGCGACGCCAGGCGCCGCGGCAGCAGGGCCGCCATGTCGCTGTGCTTGACGATCAGCGGCGCCACCGAGGAGTAGGGGATGGTGGCGAGGATCGGCCCGCCGTCCATGTTGCCGAGGGGCACCCCGACCACGCCGCTGTGCTCGTCGAGCGAGACCCGGCGCTCGAGGCCGTTCTCCACCACCACGCCCTCGACCAGCGCGGCGTTCCCGCCGGCGAGCGTCGTCAGGCGCGGCAACTGCGCCACCCGGTCGGGCGAGAGCGGGGTCTTGGGATGGAGATAATCGCGCCCCAGCAGCCACACCGGCGCATCGCGGAACAGCGGCTCGTGGCCGAAGCGTTCCGGCACGTGGCCGAAGCCGCCGACCAGGAGATCGACCTGGCCCGCCTCCAGTCCCGCGACCACGCCGTTCTCCAGCGAGCGCACCACCAGCTTGGCGCCGGGCGCCTCGAGGCGCATGCGCCGCATCAGCTCCGGCAGCAGGACGGCGCAGATGTAACCGCTGCAGGCCACGGTGAAGACCCGCGAGCTCTCCAGCGGATCGAAACCGACCGGCGTCAGCGCCATCTCGATCTGGTGCAACCCCTCGCGCAGCCGCGGGCCGATCTCGGCCGCGCGCGGCGTCGCCCGCATGCCCTGCGGCCCGCGCACGAACAGCTGGTCCTCGAAGAGATCGCGCAAACGGCCGAGCGCATGGCTCACGGCGGAGGGCGTGATGTGCAGCCGTGCGGCGGCACGGGTGACGCTGCGCTCCTCGATCAGCGCGTCGA